>JAFYML010000061.1 GCA_017556595.1 Bacteroides sp. | reverse complement strand
ATTGATGGGAAAATCTTGGAAACGAAGTTTGTCGGTACCAATATCTTGTGTCATATATACCGATGTACCATCCGAACGGAGAAGGAGCTTATGGTCGAGACCTTCACCGGTAAGGTCGGCCCATACCGAACCATCTTCCTTGCGATAGAAGAATCCTTTTTCAAGACCTTCCATCACTTTTTCCTTACCTTCGAGATAGGTATCCGATTCATAGTAAATCTTATCGAAGCCTACACCCATCATGCGATAGGTTTCATCGAAGCCGGCATATACCCAATCGTTCATCTTCTTCCACAACGCACGCACTTCGGGGTCGTTGGCTTCCCACTTCACCAACATCTCGCGAGCCTCTTTCATCAACGGACTTTCGGCTTCGGCCTTTGCCTTGGCCTCCTCTTCGTTCATGCCTTCGGCTTGATAGTGTGCCATCAACTCTTTCAGTTCAGCCTTATAGTGCTTGTCGAAAGCTACATAGTAGTCGCCAATGAGGTGGTCGCCCTTCTTGCCGCTCGATTCGGGTGTTTCGCCATTGCCATACTTCAACCAAGCCAACATCGACTTGCAGATATGGATGCCACGGTCGTTCACAATGTTGGTTTTCACCACCTTGTTGCCATTTGCCGCAACGATATTGGCCAACGCATGACCCAAAAGGTTGTTGCGCACGTGTCCCAAGTGAAGCGGTTTGTTGGTGTTGGGCGATGAGTACTCAATCATCACCAAAGGCGATTGCTCGTTAGCGGTTTGGATACCATATTGTGCATCTTGGTGAATGGCGTTCAACAATTCGATCCATGCATTTGATGCAATGGTCAGGTTCAAGAAACCTTTGATAACGTTATAAGCTGATACTGATGGGTCGTTAGCCAATAGGTATTCGCCCACCTCTTGGGCAGTTTGTTCCGGTCCCTTCTTCGACATTCGCAAGAAAGGGAAAACCACCAATGTCAAGTGTCCCTCAAACTCCTTCTTGGTTTTTTGCAACTGCACTTGCGATGCCGGCACCTCTTGTCCGTAGAGTGCTTTCAGTCCTTCGATGACCGATTGCGATAGTTTTTGTTCAATGTTCATATAATATGAATTATGATTTTTGAATTATGAATTGTAAAAAACTCTTCATTTAAGTTATTTCACACCGCAAAGATACGAACTATTTCGTATTTATTCGTACATTTGCCGAAACTATTAATTAGAAAGAATATTATGAACCAAATACCACCCATTACCAAGAACCTGCTTATTATCAATATTCTGATGTTCTTGGGGACGATAGTGGCCGATAGCTACGGCATTGATTTAGCCCGTTATTTAGGGTTACATTTCGTGCTGTCCGACCACTTCAACTTGGCACAACTCTTCACCTACATGTTTATGCATGGTGGTTTTACCCACCTGTTTTTCAACATGTTTGCTGTTTGGATGTTCGGCCGCATCTTAGAACAGGTATGGGGGCCGAAGCGCTTCCTCACCTTCTACATTGTGTGTGGTGTAGGTGCCGGCCTTATCCAAGAGTTGGTGGTTGGCATCCAATACTTCATCACCACTTCCGGCATGCCGGCCGAAGCCGTTGATGTAGTGTTGCGCGAAGGAGCAGCCGCCTTAGAGCAAAACAAGAATTTTGTCAATCCCGATTTGGCCAACTTGAACCTAATTATCAACGGCTTGACCGTTGGTGCCTCCGGAGCCGTTTATGGCATCCTATTGGGATTCGGCATGCTCTTCCCCAACGAGAAGATGTTTGTCTTCCCCTTGCCCATCCCCATTCCGGCTAAGTATTTTGTGGCTGGTTATGCCCTTATCGAACTCTTTTCCGGCATGGCCAACAACCCCAGCGACAACGTGGCTCACTTTGCCCACTTGGGAGGCATGATTTTCGGCTTTATATTAATAATGTATTGGCGTAACCAAAACCGTCGAAGAAGAAATGAATACTATTATCAATGAACTAAAGAATAACTTCCGTCGTGGTTCCATCTGCATCCAGCTCATCTACATCAATGCAGGTGTATTCATCATCACCACCTTGGTAAGTGTCATTCTATTATTGTTCAATATCGACATAACCGGCCTGTTCCATTGGCTCGAACTGCCTGCATGGCCCCAACGCTTCCTCATCCAACCTTGGTCGCTATTTACCTATATGTTTCTGCATAATGGTGTGTGGCACATCCTGTTCAATATGTTATGGCTCTATTGGTTTGGCAGCCTGTTTCTGCAAACCTTCTCGGCCAAACACTTACGCGGGTTATACCTCTTGGGAGGCATCTGTGGCGGATTGCTCTACATGCTTTCGTTCAACCTCTTCCCCTATTTCGAACCCCTCCGATATGCCACTTTCATGTCGGGAGCTTCGGCATCTGTACTAGCCATTGTGGCAGCTACAGCCTATCGCCAACCCAACTACCCCATCCGTTTGTTGCTATTGGGCACCATTCGCCTGAAGTATTTGGCGTTGATAGTCATTGGTACCGACCTGCTCCTCATCACCTCGGCCAACAGTGGCGGACACATCGCCCACTTGGGTGGTGCCTTGGCCGGATTGTGGTTTGCCCATAGCCTGAGCAAAGGAACCGACATCACCTCATGGCTGAACCGAGCCATCGACTGGGTAGTATCGCTATTCAGCTTTAAACCCAAGAAGCCCAAGATGAAAGCTACCTATGGGGGTAGTCACCAAGCCGATTACGATTACAACGCCCGCAAAAAGGCACAAAGCGAAGAGGTTGACCGCATTTTGGACAAACTGAAGAAGTCGGGCTATGAAAACCTGACAAGCGAAGAGAAGAAAACGCTATTCGATGCCAGCCGTCGATAACCCCAACAGACGAATGCCATGAAATACCTGATACGAGCCTTCGCAATCATAGTGGCAAGCATCCATGTGCTATTTGCCTTGCTGATGTTGGCAACAGCCTATGCCGATAGGATAGACCCTACGGTTCATCCCGTCCTTTCGTGCATTGGGCTAACCTTTCCCGTCATCTTGGTGGTCAACATCTGCTGCTACCTGTTGCTACTCATCATGCAACGCTACCGCTTGCTGCTATTTCCCACCATAGCATTCATCCTCTGCTTCGGACAGATTCGCGACACACTCCCCATCCACCTCTTTGCCGAAGATGCTCCACTGAATAGCAGCAAACTGCTGTCGTACAACGTAATGGCCTTCAACGGATTGGAGAGCGACAAGGGTGGAGAACGAGTATTGGAGTACTTGAAATCCAGTGATGCCCACATCATCTGCATGCAAGAGTATGCCGTGGGACTATCTAAAAACCACATCACGCAAAGGCAAGTGGATAAAGCCTTAAGCGATTACAAGTACCACCGCATCACCAAGATTGGCAAGGGCAAGAAGGGACATGCCAGTAACCTGGCTTGCTACTCCAAGTACCCCATTCTTTCGGCCAAAGCCATAAAGTTAGAGAGCCTATACAATGGAGCAGTGGCCTACGAACTGAAGATAGAGAACGATACCGTTCTACTGATAAACTGCCACTTGGAGTCGAACCGATTGACCCCGGCCGACAAACAGCTATACGAAGAGATTTTGGAAATGCCCGAAGGCGAAAAACTGAAGAACAACTCGAAAACCCTTTTACGCAAATTGGCCTTGGCCGCCAACATCCGTGGTGCACAAGCCAAAGCCATAGCCCAAGCCATCCAGGAGAGCAAGCACAAGAAAGTAATGGTGTGTGGCGACTTCAACGACACCTCCACCTCCTACTCCCACCGCACCATTTCGCAAGGGTTGCACGATGCCTTTACCGAAACCGGCACCGGCTTGGGAACCTCCTATCACCAACACTTTTTCTATTTCAAGATAGACCACATTCTTTGTAGTCACAACATCCAACCCTACCAATGCGAGGTGGACAACGACATCAAAGAGTCCGATCACTACCCCATCATGTGTCACTTCCGAATATTACAATAAAACAATAAATTACTATGCTTAAGAAAAGTTTAATCATTTTAGCAGCCAGTTGTATGATGTACTCTTGCGCTACACAAACAGAACAAAATCCGTTCTTATCCGAGTTTCAAACACCCTTTGGTGTACCACCGTTCGATCAAATCAAGTTAGAGCATTACGAACCCGCCTTCTTGCAAGGTATCGAGGAACAAAATGCCAACATCCAAGCCATTATCGACAATGCCGATGCCCCCACGTTCGATAACGTGATTGTGGCTTTGGACAACAGTTCGCCCATCCTCGACCGCTTGAGTGGTGTCTTCTTCAACCTTACCGAAGCCGAAACAAACGACGAGCTTAGCAAGTTGGAGATTCAATTCGCCCCCATGCTCTCCGAACATAGCGACAACATTTCGTTAAACCAACCCCTTTTCCAAAAGATTAAGGCCGTTTACGACCAAAAAGAGAGTTTGAACCTCACCACCGAACAACTCCGTTTGTTGGAAAAAACCTACCAAAACTTTGTTCGCTCGGGTGCCAACCTCTCTGAAGAGAAACAAGCTCGCTTGCGCGAAGTGAACAAGCAACTCTCTACCCTCGGCATCAGCTTTGGTAATAATGTGCTGAACGAAAACAACACCTTCAAACTCTTTGTAGAGAAGGAGGAAGATTTGCAAGGCTTGCCCGAATGGTTCAAGAGCAGTGCTGCTGCCGAAGCCGAAGCAGCCGGCCAACCAGGCAAATGGCTCTTTACCCTACATAGTGCCAGTTTCTTGCCCTTCATGCAATATGCAGCCAATCGCGACCTTCGCGAACAAATGTACAAAGGCTACACCAACAAGGGTAATAACAACGACCAAAACGACAATAAGCAAATCTTGGCCGACATCATCAAACTTCGCCTCGAAAAGGCCAACTTGATGGGTTACGATTGCTACTCAAACTTCGTTTTGGAACGCACCATGGCCAAGAACTCGAAAGCCGTTATGGACTTCTTGCACAACCTCTGGAGCTATGCATTGCCTAAAGCCGAAGCCGAAGCAGCCGACCTCCAAGCCATGATGAACAAAGAGGGTAAAGGCCAAAAATTGGAGGCTTGGGACTGGTGGTACTACACCGACCTTCTCCGCAAGGAAAAATACAATTTGGAAGAGGAAGAAATCAAGCCCTACTTCAAGCTCGAAAACGTACGCGAAGGTGCCTTTGCCGTAGCCAACAAGCTCTATGGCATCACCCTCACCCCATTGAAAGATATTCCAGTTTATCATCCCGATGTAGAGGTGTTCGAAGTGAAGGATGCCGATGGTAGCCACTTGGGTATTTTCTATGTAGATTATCTCCCCCGTGCCGGCAAACGAGGTGGTGCTTGGATGAGCAACTACCGCGACCAATACGGCACCATCCGCCCATTGGTGTGCAACGTTGCCAGCTTCACCAAGCCCGTAGGCGACACCCCATCATTGCTCACCATCGACGAAGTGCAAACCCTATTCCACGAATTTGGTCACGCTCTTCACGGCTTGCTCACCAAGTGTAACTACAAAGGCATCTCGGGCACTAGTGTAGCACGCGACTTTGTGGAACTCCCCTCACAAATCAACGAACACTGGGCATTGGAACCTGAAGTGTTGAAGATGTATGCTAAGCACTACCAAACCGGCGAAGTAATTCCCGATGCATTGATTCAGAAGATTTTGAACCAAAACACCTTCAACCAAGGCTTCATGACCACCGAGTTGTTGGCTGCTGCCATCCTCGACATGAACCTACACAACCTCACCGAAATCGACCAGTTGGACGTAATCGCCTTCGAAAAAGAGATGATGGACCAACTGAAACTGATACCGCAAATAGCTCCTCGCTATCGCGTTACCTACTTCAACCACATCATTGGTGGCTATTCGGCCGGCTATTACAGCTACCTTTGGGCCAATGTATTGGACAACGATGCCTTTGAAGCATTCAAGGAAAACGGCATTTTCGATGCTAAAACCGCTACACTTTTCCGCGAAAATGTGCTCGAAAAAGGGGATAGTGAAGACCCCATGACACTCTACAAAAACTTCCGTGGAGCCGAGCCACAATTGGAACCAATGTTAAAAAATCGCGGAATGAAGTAACAGATTGTAAAAAAATGCCTATATTTGCGCCTTGTATGCAAAAAAATTAATTAAAAAACGTAATAATAATAAATTAAACTAACATGCAAAACAAAGGATTTGTAAAGATTTTTGCAGCATTACTCATCTTGGTATGTTTGTTCTATCTTTCGTTCTCTTTTGTAACTCGCCACTACACAAACAAGGCGAAAGAGCTTGCAAAAGGTGACGCAGTCGTAGAACAAAACTACTTGGACTCATTGGCCAATGAGAAGGTGTACTTCGGCAACTGGACGCTGAAGGATTGCCGCGAAATGGAAATCGGTTTGGGTTTGGATTTGAAGGGTGGTATGAACGTCATCCTCGAAGTTTCTGTACCCGATGTCATCAAACTTTTGGCTGACAACAAAACAGACGAAGCATTCAATCAAGCATTGAGCAATGCAGCTAAGCAAGCTGCAAGCAGTCAGGACGACGTTATCACCCTGTTTGTAAACGAGTATCACAAGTTGGCTCCCGAAAGCCGCTTGGCCGAATTGTTCGCTACTCAACAACTCAAGGACAAGGTGAACCAAAAGTCAACCGACGCTGAAGTTGAAAAGGTGTTGCGTGCCGAAGTTAAGGCCGCCATTGACAACTCGTTCAACGTACTTCGCACCCGTATCGACCGCTTTGGTGTGGTTCAACCCAACATCCAAAGTTTGGAAGACAAGATGGGCCGTATCATGGTTGAACTTCCAGGTGTAAAAGAACCCGAACGTGTAAGAAAATTACTACAAGGTTCTGCCAACTTGGAATTCTGGGAAACCTACGATGCTCGCGACATCGCTCCTTACATGCAAGCTGCCGACAATCAACTTCGCACTATTTTGGCAGACAATGCTCCTGCCGAAGAGGTTGCAGAAGAAGTTGCACCTGCATTGAGCACAGCCGATAGCTTGGCTGCTGCCTTGAAGGGCGAAACTGCT
>JAFYML010000060.1 GCA_017556595.1 Bacteroides sp. | reverse complement strand
CTAGTGACAAGTGACTAGCTACTAGCTACTAGCTACTAGTGACTAGAGATAAGTGGTTAGCGATTAACTATTAGCGATTAACTATTAGCCGTTCACTTATCGCTAAACACTAAATAAGTCGCTAACTACTAAACACTAAATAAGTCGCTAACTACTAAACACTAAATAAGTTACTAAACACTATTTAAAATGAGCGAGCAAAAGAAGAAAGAGACGTGGAGCATTATCCTGAAGGTGATTATTGCCGTGGCATCGGCCATTGCCGGTGTGATTGGCGGTGTTGCCTGTCAGTAAACTTAAAGCCAAGATGAGACCTATCCGTTTGATTGTGATCCATTGTAGTGCCACACGCGCCAACCGTAGTTACACCGTGGACGACTGTCGTCGCGACCACCGTGACCGGGGCTATGCCGACATCGGCTACCACTACTACATCGCACGCGATGGAAAGGTCCACACGGGGCGCCCCCTCTGCCAAGTGGGGGCGCATGCCCGTGGCTTTAACAAAGATTCCATTGGTATCTGCTACGAAGGTGGGTTGGATAACGAAGGGCATCCGGCCGACACACGAACACCGCAGCAACGCACCAGTATGAATCGTCTCCTTACATGCCTTAAGGCTGTGTTTCCATTGGCTCGCATCGTGGGGCATAACCAACTTAATCCACATAAGGCGTGCCCTTGCTACGAGGTGCTATAACCTTTTGCAATAATAAATCTGGTTATCTACTTGCATGGAGAGCATGCGTCCATCGCGTATCAACTGACAAATGGCTAGGCATAGCTTGGTGTCTTCGAACTTGGTTAGCTCTTGCAACTCGCGAAACAGGTAGCTAATGTTACTCGACAGTAATTCGTAGATATAATTACTGTCTTGAAAAATGGTTTTAAAGTTTAGTTTCATGTGTAAGTCCTCCGGTTATGTTTAGGTAATGCAAATAACTGACTAATAAACGAGATTTCAGTTATCCATTGTTCACCGGAAGTACTCTAAATTGAGTATTGAAAGGAAGTTTACCCTATTTTAACAAATGCTATTTCGAAAGGTAGCTTTGTTATACTTCTACTATTAACCTACCACCCCGGCTTACAGCCACCCCTGGGGTGCCGTTAGGCGGGGTGGTAGGTCTATAATTGCCGAATAATTACTTCGATAGAAACTTCAGTTGCGCCTCGAGCATCTCCAAGCACGGCATGGAATAGCACACCTTATGCGCCTCGGCAATGGCACGTGTATAAAGATACTCCACTTCCATTGGGCGATGGAAATCATAGTCGAGCTTCATGGAAGGGGAATAGGGTGTCATTTCAAGGGTGTTTTGAATCATCTTATCGGCAAACGATTCGTCGATGTTCTTTACGCCAAGCGCCTGAGCAGCACCAATCACTTCGAGCATCTGTCGGCGAATGAGTTTCATCGTTGCCGGATTGGCCAATAGTTGGTTGGTTTGGGCGTTCATCACTACGGTCATGCCGTTGAAGGGCATGTTCCACACCGCCTTTTTCCAGCGCGCCTCATGGTATTCTATCTCGGCCACCTTGATGTCGGCCTCTACAAAGTCGTTTATCAGTGCATCAAAGCGTGTTTTGTCGCTACAAGAGTAGTTGCCAATGTTGATGCTGCCGTAGCATTGGTGGTTTACCCTACCCGGCTCGGTCTTTGCCGAACAGATAAATGCCAATCCGGCAGCGAGGTAAAGGTTTGGGAACTGCTTCTGCAATTCAGGTTCCGGACCTATTCCGTTTTGTATAAGGAGTACAAGCGTGTCCTTATGCAACAGGGGCGGAAGCAGCTGAGCCAACAGATGGTTTTGCGTAGTTTTCAGTGCCACAATCACCACATTGACTTGCGGCATATCTGCGGTATTGTTATACACATTGGGCGCATCCAAATGGAACGAGCCATCGCACGAATCTACTTGAAAGCCATGTTGCTTGACATATTCATAATCGCTATGCAGCAAGAAATGTACCTCCTTGCCGGCATGTGCCAACTTGCCACCATAAAAGCCACCAATGGCACCGGTTCCTATTATTGCGTATCTCATAATCTTTTCTTCCTAAAACTGCACAAAGGTAATTGATTCTGTGGCTATAGAAACAAAATAAGGTCAAAAAGTTTGTAATTACTTAGCTTTGCCGTATCTTCGCAGCAAATTTAAAACTATAATATTATGAACAAGGTCTCGGAAAACCCTTTCAAAACCGAAAAACATCCTGGGGGCACTGCATTCATGGTGGTGACAGCGCTGTTCGTAACACTCTATTTGGTATCGAACGTGATGGCCGTAAAGGTGATCAGTATATTTGGACTCTTCTACTTCGATGCCGGTACCATAACTTTTCCTTTTGCCTACATGCTAGGCGATGTGCTCACAGAGCTTTGGGGATTCAAGACAGCCAAGAAAGTGATTTGGATGACTTTCTTCTGTAACATCTTGATGGTGGTCTGCACACAGATCGGCGTTTGGCTACCCTCGCCCGACTACTTAGCCGAAACGGCCGGAGCGTATAACCATATCTTTACTTACGTGCCGCGCATTGTCATTGCGTCGTTGGTGGGTTTTCTGCTGGGCGAGCTTTCGAATGCTTGGCTGATGGAGAAAATCAAAATCAAGACGCAAGGCAAACGTCTGTGGGTACGCACCATTGGCAGTTCGGCTGTTGCTTATCTATTTGACAGTCTGCCCTTTGTGTTGATTGCCTTTGCCGGAACAGTTTCTGCACACGACTTGTTACAGATGATTCTCTTCCAATACTTTGCCAAGTTGCTGATTGAAGTGTTCTTTGGTACGCCAATGGCCTATGCAGCTATCAGAGCATTGGAGCGTGTCTTATCAAAAAATCCGTAAGCCATGGAACGTTATGCTTTGATACATACCAAACTTCCGCGTGAGTTTGTATTGCTTCAAGGTACTGGTTGCCGATGGGGAAAATGTACGTTTTGCGACTACCACCAAGATACATCCGAACATCCATTTGAGACCAACAAGCTGGTTTTGCAACAAGTGACCGGCCAATATGGGGTGCTCGATGTAATTAACTCCGGTTCGTGTATGGAATTGGACGAAGAGACCATTGAACTTATCAAGAAGATTGTGATAGAGAAGCAAATTCATACCCTTTGGTTTGAAGCGCACTATATGTATCGCAACCAACTAGCCACATTTGCCCAACAATTTGCTCCGGTTAAAGTAAAGTTCCGTTGCGGTGTAGAGACCTTCGATGCCAACCTGCGCAAACAATGGAAGAAGGGTATTCCCGCAAGCGTCACTGCCGAACAGATTGCCGAATATTTTCAAGGTGTATGCCTATTATGCTGCACACAAGGCGAAGAGAAAGCGCATATCGTTCAAGACATCGAACTTGCCAAGAAACACTTCGAATATTTCAGCATCAATCTATTCTGCAACAACACCACCCCACTCCAACGCGACAACCACCTTGCCGAATGGTTTATCCGCGAAATCTACCCCACCCTTCAAGACGATTCCCGCATCGAAGTGCTACTAAACAATACGGATTTGGGGGTGGGATGAATACAAATACTATTTTATAATTCTTAAAGCTCTAAGTACATATATCATCAACAATGTACAAATAATAATAACTACTGAATAAATGGCCATATTCCAAGGTATTGCTATATAAATATTTATATAATCGAAGAAAATAATCCAAAATGGATGTAAAATGTAGATATATAAAGAATCCTTTCGCCCTATTTTGGAAAACAAATTATCACGTTTCAATGGAATAGTAATAAATATTAAAAACAATAATAAAGAAATGAAAATTGAATTAATATAAATATCTCCTATTAATCTATACTCCTCATATAATAGAAATTTATTTTCCACAAAAACAACGAGG
>JAFYML010000059.1 GCA_017556595.1 Bacteroides sp. | reverse complement strand
TCTGTAGGTGATAAATTGACCAAGTTGACAACAAAAGAATCTGAGTTATTGGCCTTGTTGTGTGCACATGCCAACGAAATTTTGGAGCGTAACTTTGCTTTGAAGACAATTTGGGTAGATGACAACTATTTCAACGCTCGTAGTATGGATGTATATATCACTAAGTTGCGTAAGCACCTAAAGGACGATCCTACAATCGAGATTATCAATATTCATGGCAAGGGTTATAAGTTGATTACTTCAACTGTTGAATAACACACCATGACATATGTATAAATAAGAAGGGCGGTTAAAATTAACCGCCCTTCTTATTTTGCTTTAATGTAGCATTGCTTTAATCAGTAATCTTTTTGTTGATAACGATGTAGGTAATCAAACCAACAATCATTAACAAAACTGAACCACCCAAGATAGCATTGTTGTTTACATTTCCAGTAACTGCGCATGCAACGAGGATGATAGCTGCAATCACGATTAAAATCAATCCAAGATTCTTTAATAGGCCTTTCATTGTGTTTTTATTTTTATAGTTTATTATATCAACTTTATATTCTTGTGACAAAGAAAAGCATAATTCTTCAACGAACGAAATTTTTTTAGCTAAAAAACTATTATGGAATGCAAATTCTCCAATATTTAGTCTTTTGCGTGGTTGAAAATCTTTCTTAATACTTCTTGTGCAATGTTTAATTCGCGAACAGTGATGCCTTGCAATGCTTCGGCCAATGTCCGATTTGCGATGGGCCAAGCTTGTTCTTCCAAAGCTTTTCCATCCTTGGTTAGGTACACCAAATTGCTTCGCCTGTCCTGTTTGTCAAGGATGCGCACAACAAGATGTTGCTTTTCCATGTTGTCAATTAGTCGTGTCATGCTTGGCTTGTCTTTGAAAGTTGCATTACACAACTCTTGTTGACTTACGCCATCCTTTTTCCAAAGGAAAATAAGTACTGTCCATTGTTCGGGTGTAATGTCCAAACCCATTGTTCTGAAGTTGCGGTATAGCTTTCTGTTAATGGCAGCCGACACTTTGCCGTTCATGATAGCAAAGATCAGCTGCATATCAAAATTTATAGTTTCTGTCATCGATTTATTGTTTAAACAACTTTGCAAAGATAGTGCAAACCGAGAGAAGTGCCAAATTTATTTGAGCATTTCCATGGTGTAGCCTATTTTATTAAAAGATGGTGCATGCCTAGTGAAGAAAAAAAGGAGTTTACTTGTCTTTTTTCTTCCGAGGCGCCGCCAATCTTATAAAAAGTATGCAAAATGCAGCTTATATTCGTAGGTATAGCGAATAAAATCCGTCTAAATGTTTGTTGTTCAAAATAAAATAACTACTTTTGCACCCGCATTTAAAAAATAAACAATTCTATTAATTAATTAAAGAAGTATGAATCATTACGAAACCGTTTTCATTTTGACTCCCGTTTTGTCTGATGCTCAGATGAAGGAAGCGGTAGAAAAATTCAAAGGCATCCTTGTTAAGGAAGGTGCTGAGATTGTAAATGAAGAAAACTGGGGACTTAAGAAATTGGCTTACCCAATTCAAAAGAAGTCAACTGGTTTCTATCAACTGATTGAGTTCGATGCAGAACCAAGTGTAATTGCAAAGTTGGAAGTGAACTTCCGTCGCGACGAGCGCGTTATTCGTTTCTTGACTTTCAAGCAAGAGAAGTATGCTGCAGAATATGCTGCTAAGAGAAGAGGTGTTAAATCAACTAAAAAGGAGGATTAATCATGGCACAAGTTCAATCAGAAATCAGATATTTAACTCCACCGACTGTGGACGTAAAGAAGAAAAAGTATTGTCGCTTCAAAAAGAGCGGTATCAAGTATATTGATTACAAAGATCCCGAATTCTTGAAGAAGTTCTTGAACGAACAAGGTAAGATTTTGCCACGTCGCATCACTGGTACTTCATTGAAGTTCCAACGTCGTGTTGCTCAAGCTGTGAAGAGAGCTCGCCACTTGGCTTTGTTGCCTTATGTAACTGACATGATGAAATAATAAGAGGAGGAGATAGTATGGAAATTATTTTGAAAGAAGACGTAATCAATTTGGGTTATAAGAACGATATCGTGACTGTAAAGTCAGGTTATGGTCGTAACTACCTTATTCCTACTGGTAAAGCTGTTATAGCTTCTCCTTCTGCAAAGAAAATGTTGGCTGAAGAATTGAAGCAACGTGCTCACAAGTTGGAAAAGATTAAGAAAGATGCTGAAGAATTGGCTGCTAAGCTCGAAGGTGTATCATTGACTATCGCTACTAAGGTTAGCGCAACTGGTACTATCTTTGGTTCAGTAGGTAACATTCAAATCGCTGACGAATTGGCTAAGTTGGGTCACAACATCGATCGCAAGATTATCGTTGTTAAGGATGCTGTGAAGGAAGTTGGTCAATACAAGGCTGTTGTTAAGTTGCACAAGGAAGTATCTGTAGAGATTCCTTTCGAAGTGGTAGCTGAAACAGAAGCTTAATCACACGAATCATATTTTATTAAATATGCAGAAGCCCGATTCTCGGAAGAGAGTCGGGCTTCTTTGTCTTTCTACATTGGCTCATTCGCCAATAATGGTGCCGGATATACCAACGATAGTATCCATTACTACCGAATCGGGGGCTACGGTGTCGGCTATAACTGCTACGGTCACTTCATCAATCTCGGCAACCGGTGTCATTTGTTGGTTATTGCTGTTACCGCATGCGGCAAGACTGATAAGCGCAATGCTAGCTGCAAAAAATACTAATTTCTTCATAAATTTCTATTCTTTATTTGTTTAACGATGCCACTATATAACATTCGATAGTGCATATTGTTTTCTGTTTCTTGCCAAATCTGCTATCTTTTTAATAACTTTGCAACCAATTAAGCATAAGGAATATGATAGATACGCAAGTATTTCAAGATAAAAAGGCAGTTTACTACACGTTGGGGTGTAAACTTAACTTTTCGGAAACTTCGACCATTGGGCGTGCATTGAGTGAATTGGGCATACGCACCGCACGAAAGGGAGAGAAGGCCGATGTTTGTGTGGTAAATACCTGCTCGGTAACCGAAGTGGCCGACAAGAAATGCCGACAAGCCATTCATCGCTTGGTGAAGCAACACCCTGGCGCTTTTGTCGTGGTGACAGGTTGCTATGCTCAATTGAAACCCGAAACCGTTGCTCAGATTGAAGGCGTGGATGTGGTGTTGGGTGCCGAACAGAAAGGTGACTTGTTGCACTACTTGGGTAACTTGCAAAAGAAAGAAAACAGCCAAGCCTTTACATCGGAATTTAAAGATATTCGCTCGTTTGCTCCTTCTTGTTCGCGTGGCGACCGTACACGTTTCTTCTTGAAGGTGCAAGATGGTTGCGACTATTTCTGTTCTTATTGCACCATTCCTTTTGCGCGTGGGCGAAGCCGCAATGGTAGCATTGCTTCGTTGGTGGAGCAAGCTCGCCAAGCTGCAGCCGAAGGCGGCAAGGAGATTGTCTTGACAGGTGTGAATATCGGTGATTTCGGTAAAACAACCGGTGAAACATTTTTTGATTTAGTGAAAGCGCTCGACGAGGTAGAAGGCATTGAACGTTACCGCATCTCTTCCATCGAACCCAACTTGCTGGCCGATGAAGTGCTTGACTTCGTAGCGCAATCCAAACGATTCATGCCCCATTTTCATATACCCCTACAATCGGGTTGCGACGAAGTGTTGAAGTTAATGCGCCGCCGCTACGATACCGCTTTGTTTGCATCGAAGGTGCAACGCATCAAGCAACTGATGCCGCATGCGTTTATCGGTGTGGATGTGATTGTGGGTACACGTGGCGAAACTCCCGAATATTTCGAGCAAGCACGCAACTTTATCCAGTCGTTGGATGTTACTCAGGTGCATGTGTTCAGCTATTCCGAACGTCCTGGTACGCAAGCATTGAAGATAGATTATGTTGTGTCGCCCGACGAAAAGCATCGTCGAAGCCAGCAACTGCTTGATATTTCCGATGCTAAGACGCAAGCATTTTATCGTCGTCACATCGGACAGGTGATGCCCGTATTGCTCGAACGCTCTAAACCTGGCACGCCGATGCATGGCTTTACGCCCAATTACATCCGTGTGGAGGTGCCTCGCAACGATGCACTCGACAATCAATTGGTGATGCTTCGTTTGGGCGAACTGAACGATGACGGAACAGCCTTGATGGGCGAATTTATAGATTAACAAACAATGGAGAAAGTCGCAATCGTCATATTGAATTGGAATGGCCGCGAGATGCTCAGCCGCTATCTTCCTTCGGTACTTGCCTCGGCCGGTGCCGATGGTGTGGGTGTGTATGTGGCGGATAATGGCTCTACCGACGATTCGGTGGCGATGCTTAGCCGCGACTTTCCGCAAGTAAACCTTATTCTATTAAAAGAGAATCACGGCTTTGCTGCTGGTTACAATTTGGCGCTTCAGCAAGTGGATGCCGAGTATGCGGTATTACTAAATAGCGATGTAGAAGTGAGCGATGGTTGGTTGTCTCCTTTGCTGACCTACATGGATGCGCATCCCGAAGTAGCGGCTTGCCAACCGAAAATACGCAGCCTTCGTCAGCCTGCTTGCTTTGAGTATGCCGGTGCCGCCGGTGGTTATATCGACCGCTATGGCTATCCCTATTGCCGTGGTCGTATATTCCATGTAGTAGAGGAGGATAGCGGGCAATACGATACCATAGCGCCCGTGTTTTGGGCTACCGGTGCTGCCCTTTTCATTCGCTTGAACGATTATCGTGCAGTGGGTGGATTGGATGGTCGCTTCTTTGCACACATGGAAGAGATTGACCTCTGTTGGCGACTTCGTGCACGCGGTCGTGGAGTGGTGTGTGTACCCGATAGTGTAGTTTATCATTTAGGTGGAGCTACCTTGCAAAAAGAGAGCCCGCGCAAAACCTTCCTGAACTTCCGCAACAACCTCTTGATGCTCTATAAAAACCTACCCGAGGCAGAGTTGAAGCCTGTGATGCGTGTGCGTGCTTGTTTGGATTATGTTGCTGCCTTGAAGTACTTGTTGGGCGGACAATTGGCTCATGCTCGTGCCGTGATGCAAGCTCGCCGTGAATACAAATCGTTGCTTCCCGACTTTAAAGCTTCGCGCGACGAGAATCAACAAAAGGCAATTCTTACCGATATTCCCGAACGAAGCATCAATAGCATCTTGGCGCAATTCTATTTGAAAGGAAAATACACCTTTTCCCAATTATGAGATAATCCTACTTCTTTTACGATATTATTAAAGGTCAAGTAATCAAATGCTTGCAGTTTCCTTCTTTTTCTTTGTGAGGAAACGCTCGTTTCCTTGTAGGGAAACGCCTATTTCCTAATACGGGAACGCCAGTTTCCTAGTAGGGGAAACGCGCATCACCTTTAATGTTACACCGAAGAACTTGCGTTACTTTTGCAGAAAGCCTTTAGTTTCCTCTCGGGTGATGTTGCATTCAATAGCCGCCGCATCTATATCTGCCCCCATTGGAGGGTTGCGTTTCGATAGTTTTAGCGTTATTTCCTCTATTGTTGGGAATTCCTTGAACAATCTTTTCGTAATGCGTCCGGCCACATGCTCAATCAGTTTGGATGGAATCTCCATTTCCTTCTTTATTGCTTCGAACACTTCGGCATAGTTCACCGTGTCGGCCACTTCATCGCTCGCCATCGCCTTGCTCACATCTACCTTCATACGTAAGTTTACGATATATTCATTCCCCACCACTTGCTCTTGGGGCATCACACCATGATAAGCATAGAAGCGTAAGTTCTCTAAATTCAAATATGTAGTCATCGGCTTTCTTTTCTTAATGCCGCAAAGTAAACGATTATTTGCGGATTGAGCAAATCAAAAGGAGCATCTAATGAATGTAGATGCTCCGTTTTCTTTGATAGTTTTATGTTTATCGTCCATTCTGATTGATTAATGCAACAATCTTTTGGTTTACCGAATCTGCCTTTAGCAGTTGCTCAAGCGTTATGTGCATGCGGTAGCGCCAATAGTGACGCGGATTGGCCGGGATGTTGATGCGCTCGGCTTGTGCATCGGGATTACGCCACTTTTCATCTATCGACAACCAGTCTTGCAACGAGAGGATGCAAAGGATGGAGTTGCTCGATAGGTGTGCTTGGATAACCTGTTCGCAGATATCGGTCGAGGCTACGCGCGGTGCTTCGCCTTCGCGATGCAACATTTGGTTGTAGAATTGCTGTGTAAGCTTTGCGTCTTCTTCCCACCAACCACGAAGGGTGGACATGTCGTGGGTAGAGATGGTGCATACCGAGCGATATGGATACCAGTCGGGATGACCGAAGGCTTGTGCAGGGTCTTTCGGCATGCGCTGAATCTCTAAAGAGAGGATGCGCAAGTCGTTCATTACACCGGCTACGCAATGCGGAATCATACCCAAATCCTCGCCACACACTAACATACGAGTGCTTTGTGTGAGTTGCGGTAACTTCTTCATGGCTTGACATCCCCAGAAATCGTTGTGACGATGGTAGAAGTAGTGGTCGTACAAACGGTTGAATGCAGCCTTTTCCCAATCGTTCAACGCACGATAGATGTAGTCGTTGTGAACACCGATGCGTGGATGGTATTGGTTGGCATCGTTGCGGTCGGGTACAAACAATACGTTGCTGATGAGTGAGTACAATCCGTCGCGAATCAAGATGCTGTCAGCATCGGTCTTACCAGCAAAGTGGGCTTCTACCTTGCGTTGCGTGTCGAACTCGGGCTTCATGTCGTAAAGTTCGCACGTGCCAGTTGGCTTTAAAAATGTTTCTTTTACGAATTCGGTGTGCTTGCCGAAGATTTCTTCCAAGAAGAAACTGTGAATGTAAGGCTTTAAGAAGAAATCCGAACGGAATTGCAAACCGTAACTTTCGATTTCCTCGCGCGACATGGGAAGCGAAGGTGCAAACTGCCCGAGCAATCCATGCACAGAGTGCATAGGAATTTCCCAAATGCGGAAGAAGCCAAGGATGTGGTCGATGCGGTATGCATCGAAATACTCGCTCATCTTGCGGAAACGCTTCATCCACCATGAGTAGCCATCTTGCTCCATTACTTCCCAGTTGTAGGTGGGGAATCCCCAATTTTGTCCGTTCACGGAGAAATCATCGGGTGGGGCACCGGCCTGTCCATTCATGTTGAAGTAGTGTGGCTCTTTCCAAGCCTCTACGCTGGTGCGACTGATGCCGATAGGGATATCTCCCTTCAGCACTACGCCTTGCTTACGGGCATGATTGGTGGCATCCAGCAGTTGGAGGTGCAAGTTAAATTGGATATAATAGTAAATGGCGATGTCTGGATAAATAGTTGAGGTAGGTTGGCAAAGGGCTTCGATTTTAGCGGCATCGTACACATTGTGTTCGGGCCACTCGTTAAAGTTAGGTGTTTTATATACATCGCGCAAATAACTAAATGCAGCATAGGGTTGCAACCATTCGCGGTTGCTTTCAAAGAATTGTTTGAATGCATCGCTTGCCAATACGGCTTCGCCTTCTTGCTTGAATATCAAGCGGAAATATTCCCACTTGCATTGGTTCACGGCTTCGTAGTCCATCACTTCGAGCGCGTTCAAAGCTTGTTGGCGGCGATTGAATTCGCCCATCTTTCGTTTGTTCTTCAGCGTGCCTAATTGTTTTAAATCGGCATACAATGGATGCAAAGCATAGATGGAAATACTATTATAAGGATAAGAGTCTTTCCAGGTATGCGTCATGGTTGTGTCGTTGATGGGCAGAATTTGTACCACGTTTTGTTTGGTCAGCACAGCCCAGTCAATCATCTTTTTTAAGTCGCCAAAGTCGCCGATACCGAAGCTATTCTCCGAGCGTAATGAGAATACTGGAATAGCTACACCGGCTCCCTTCCAAGCTGGAAGATCGAAATAAACGTATCGGTCTCCAATAGCAAGGGTTTCGTTTTCGCCAATTTGTGGGTCGGCAATGTAGCGGTTGGGGTTATTCTCCCACGCCACAACGCTTTTGCTTATTTTGTTGTAAAGAACAAATTTATATTCAATGGGGTAGGTTAGTGTGGTAGCATCGACATCGGCTTGCCATTCGGGGAAGTTGGCATCACTCATCAGGATGCACTTCGTTACATCCCAATTGCCTAATGCGGGTTGATTACCGCAAATGGCCAAACAATGGTCGTTATCTACACAAGGTGCATAGGCTTTGAACAAGATACTTTGATTCTTGCTCTTTGGAGCCGCACTGCGCTTGTTGTGTGCAAGCAACGATTCGGTGAAGGCTGATGTGTAGAAGTATTGTTGCTCGGGAATATTTTTCCAACAATCTTCTATGCGATATGTTTTTTTGCTTGCGCCCGAAACATAGAGGGTGCGAGGCAAGTAATTCCATTCGGAGCGGACAACGTTTCCGCCATAATAGATGTGATAGCTGTATTGAACCTTGCCGTTTTTGGGAAGCTTGATGCTTGTTTCGGCTGTCCAATGTATACCGTCGATGGTATGTAGTGCGACGGCTTGTTCGGGGTTGTTGTTGCCAAGCTCAGGAATGTTTCCTAAAACACGCACTTCTTCACCCCAATTAGTACGATATTCTATGTTAAAAATCAGCGTCATATATGTGGTACAAAAAAATCAATAACTACAATAACTATGCAAGTATAAATACTTTTGTTCACAGTTATGTAGTTATTGATTCAATAACGCTGAAAAATGCTATGCAAACGATTGCATTAGTTTAGTTCTTATCCGCAACGTGAAGCACCGCAGCTTGTACAGATGAGGCAACCTTCTTGGTAAATCAAGGTTTCGTTGCCGCAGTTTGGACACTTCTTGCCCTTGGCTTCTGTACCATCTTGTACATACTTCTTCAATGCACGTTCTACACCATTCTTCCAAGTGTTGATGCTTTCGCTATCCAAAGACAAAGAACCAATCAACTTCATTACTTGTTCGATAGGCATACGATAACGGAGCACGCCCGAAATTAACTTAGCATAGTTCCAATATTCTTGGTTGAACTTTTCAGAAAGTCCTTCGATAGTAACTTTGTAGCCACGCTTGTTTTCGAATTGGAAGTCGTAGCGTTTGTTGCCTTCTTCGTCAACATTCTTGATGATATGACCGCAGTTTACACTCTTTGGCAATACGATACCTTCTTCATCGTCGAGCACACCGGTAAAGATTTCGTATGGATGACCGTCGAGGATACCTACGAATGCTACCCACTTTTCCTTGTTGTTTTGGAAACGTACAACGTCGGCATTCAAGATTCTTGGACGAACTTCTACTACTGTAGGTGGCTTGCATGGAGGAAGTTCTTCCTTCTTCTCGTTCTTGGTAGAGATAAGTACACCCGAGCGTGAACCATCGCGATATACTGTACATCCCTTGCAACCAGATTTCCATGCTTCAATGTAGAGGCGATTCACTAACTCTTCTTCCACATTATTTGGCAAGTTGATGGTAACGCTGATAGAGTGGTCCACCCATTTTTGGATGCGGCCTTGCATTTTCACCTTCATCAACCAATCCACGTCGTTAGAGGTTGCTTTGTAATAAGGTGACTTCTCTACCAATGCATCGATTTCTTCTTGTGAGTAGCGTTTGTTTGGATCCAAACCTTGTGTTTCCATCCAAGTAACGAACTTAGGATGATATACAATGTATTCTTCGAATGCATCACCTGTTTCGTCGATGAAATCAACATGAACATTGGTGTCGTTTGGATTCACTTTGCGACGACGCTTGTAAACGGGGAGGAATACAGGCTCGATACCCGAAGTTGTTTGGGTCATCAAGCTGGTTGTTCCTGTAGGAGCGATAGTCAAACATGCGATGTTGCGACGACCATATTGCTTCATTTCTTCGTACAATTCAGGATCGGCTTCGCGCAAACGATTGATGAATGGGTTATTTGCTTCGCGAGCTGTGTCGTAGATTTCGAATGCACCACGTTCCTTAGCCATTTGTACCGATGAACGGTATGCGCTGATAGCAATAGTTTGGTGTACTTTTTCAGAGAAGTTGGTTGCTTCTTCTGTTCCATAACGCAAACCTAATGCAGCAAGCATATCGCCTTCAGCGGTGATACCTACACCTGTACGACGACCTTGACCACTCTTTTTGTAAATCTTATCCCACAATACACGCTCAGTTTGTTTTACGTTCTCATCTTCTGGGTCGGAATCAATCTTTTGCATGATGCGCTCAATCTTTTCCAATTCCAAGTCGATAATGTCGTCCATGATGCGTTGTGCCAAGCCAACATGCTTCTTGAACAAATCGAAATCGAAGTAAGCCTCAGGGGTGAATGGGTTTACTACATATGAATAGAGGTTGATAGCCAACAAACGGCAAGAGTCATAAGGACACAAAGGAATTTCACCACAAGGGTTAGTTGATACGGTACGATAGCCAAGGTCGGCATAGCAATCGGGCACAGATTCTTTGATGATAGTATCCCAGAAAAGTACACCTGGCTCGGCCGATTTCCATGCATTGTGAACAATCTTTTTCCACAATGCGCTAGCATCGATATCCTTCTTTACCAATGGTTCTGTAGCATCGATAGGGTATTGTTGTGTGTAAGGTTGACCATCTACTACGGCTTGCATGAAAGCATCGTCAAGTTTAACCGATACATTAGCGCCGGTAACTTTACCTTCGGTCATCTTAGCATCAATAAACGATTCCGAGTCGGGGTGTTTGATAGATACACTCAACATCAATGCGCCACGGCGGCCATCTTGTGCAACCTCGCGAGTAGAGTTAGAATAGCGTTCCATGAAAGGTACGATACCTGTAGAGGTCAAAGCTGAGTTCTTTACAGGTGAACCCTTTGGACGGATGTGTGACAAATCGTGACCTACACCACCACGACGTTTCATAAGTTGAACTTGTTCTTCGTCAACTTTGAAAATTGCTCCGTATGAATCGGCATTGCCATCCACACCAATTACGAAACAGTTAGATAGAGAAGCTACTTGGAAGTTGTTGCCAATACCTGTCATCGGACTACCTTGTGGTACGATGTACTTGAAATGGTCGAGCAAATCGAACAACTCTTGAGGTGTGAGAGGATTAGCGTACTTTGCTTCGATACGAGCAACTTCGTTTGCTATACGCAAATGCATGTCTTCCGGCGACTTTTCATAGATGTTGCCGAAAGAATCTTTTACTGCATACTTGTTTACCCAAACACGTGCAGCCAATTCATCGCCTTTAAAGTACTTCAAAGAGGCTTCAAAGGCTTCTTCATAGGAATAAATTTTGTTTTCCACGATGAGTATTAATTAGTTAGATTGTTTTAATAAGTAAATGTGTAGAAGTTTACCTATTTGGCTAATAAATGTGTCTGCAAAGCTACTAATGTTTTTGATATTGGCAAAATGTTTTCAGAATTTTTTTCGATAAAAATATAAAGTTTTCCAAAACGAAAAGATAGTAACTTAATTATCAGTGAATTGGAATTTTTAAAAATCTTAAAAGTTTTCCAAAATGGAAAATTTGATTTATTTTGTTGTTTTGCTTAGCAGAAAACTTGTTTCTGAGTGTAGATTGTGATATTGGTATCTTTTTAGATGCTTTGCGTAACACTTTTTTGTGTAACTATCATATTTTCTTTGCATACTAAATAATCTTTCGCTACTTTTGCATCATAATTATATATAATAAGGTATGGAAAGTATGAAACAAAGGCGGACAATCCGTCGCTATCAAGAAAAAGATGTAACGCCGGAGTTGTTGAATGAACTTATGGAAATTGCTTGTCGAGCTTCTACCGTAGGTAATATGCAAACGTATAGTGTGGTGCTTACACGCGATGCAGCAATGAAGGAAAAATTGTCTCCTGCTCATTTTAATCAACCAATGGTGAAGAAAGCACCAGTGGTGTTGACTTTTTGTGTTGATTTGAATCGTTTTTCAAAGTGGTGCGAGCAACGTCAAGCAATACCTGGTTACGACAATTTGCAATGGTTTGTAACGGGTGCAGTTGATGCGTTGTTAGTGGCGCAGACTTTTTGTGTAGCAGCCGAAGAAAGAGGGTTGGGTATTTGCTATTTAGGCACAACTACTTATAATCCTAATCAAATTATTGATGCATTGCAATTACCTAAGTTGGTATTCCCGATTACTACCATTACATTAGGTTGGCCCGATGAATCTCCCGAGCAAGTAGATCGTTTGCCACTCGAGGCAATTCTTCATCAAGAGACTTATCACGATTATTCAGCAGATGATATCGATAGACTTTATGCTTATAAAGAATCGCTTCCTGAGAACTTGAAATTTATTGAAGAGAATAAAAAGGAAACGTTGGCGCAAGTATTTACGGATGTGCGATATAAGAAAGCTGACAACGAACTCTTTTCGGAAGTGCTTTTGGAAACATTAAAGAAACAAGGCTTTTGCTAAATAAAAGAAAAACGGCGCCAATTGGCGCCGTTTTATTTTATTTAGCTTTCTTAGTTAGCAAAGAAGTAATTGTATCGAGGTCGGAATTGAATGTCTTGTCAACCTCTTTTAAATCTTTGATTAGCTTGCATGCGTGCAATACGGTAGCATGGTCGCGATTACCAATATAACTTCCAATTCGTGCACTAGATAGTTCAGTGTGGGTTTTAGCTAAGTACATGGCCACTTGGCGTGCTTGTACTACTTCACGCTTGCGCGAAGCTGAACGAATAAGTGCGGTACTGATATTAAAATGGTCGCTTACGGTATTGATAATGTCTTCAATCGTAATCTCTTTTTGTGTGTAGTTTACTACCTTTCGAACAATTCGTTGCGCCAAATCTAAATCAACTTCGCGGTTGTAAATAGTGGCATGCGCCATAATCGAGATGATTATACCTTCCAAGTCGCGTACACTATCACACACATTCTCAGCAATGAAACTGATTACCTCTTCGGGGAACTTCAAACCATCGCGCTTAATTTTGCTACGAAGGATGTCTTTGCGTAGTTCGATGGTAGGCTTTTCTAATTCGGCTACCATGCCCCATTTGAAGCGGGTAATCATTCTTTCTTCCATACCTTGTAGCATAGCAGGTGAACGGTCGGAACTGAGAATCAATTGCTTTCCGTTCTGTTGTAAGTGGTTGAAGATGTGGAAAAATGTGTTTTGTGTACGGGTTACTCCTGCAAATTCTTGAATATCATCAACAATCAATACGTCGATGGTTTGGTAGAACTTGATGAAGTCATTCACCGTATTGTTGCGAACAGAGTCGGTGTATTGCACTTGGAAAAGGTGTGCTGAAACGTATAACACGCGCTTTTCGGGATGCAATTCCTTAATCTTGGCTCCAATTGCGTTAATCAAGTGAGTTTTACCTACACCCGATGCTCCGTATAGGAATAGGGGGTTGAAGGTAGTTCTTGTTGGATTTTCGGCAATAGCTTCACTTAAAGCCTTGGATATACGTGTTTTGAGCTCATTAGCCGCCGCCTTTGTAAAGGTTACAATCAAGGTACGGGAAATATCCGCAGGATTTTCAGTGTCGCAGAGCCTGTTGATTATTCTTTTTGTAAG
>JAFYML010000058.1 GCA_017556595.1 Bacteroides sp. | reverse complement strand
GGTGACTGGGATTTGTCTGAAAAGATGTTGACTGCTTGGACAAACTTTGCTAAATATAGCAATCCAAACGGCGCAGAAGATGGTGAATGGACTCCATGCACAGCTGAAAATCCAAACTTCATGCTCTTCAAGTTGGACGAAAATGATGTAGAAAACTCAGAAATGGGTGAACCTATTCTTCCATAAGGAAACTAAAATATAGCATAATGACATGGCAACCCGAAAGGTTGCCATGTTTTTTATGCAGAATGGTTATGAATTTTTACAAAACACGAATTTCACGCACGCGTACTTATAAAAAAGAAGCCTACTAATTTTGTTCTCTGCTCAGATTGCATTATTTTTGCATACTCAAAACGAATAAAAACTAACTCTATATATCCCATGAGCAATCAGCGATACATGATGCGCGGTGTAAGCGCATCGAAAGAAGATGTGCACAATGCCATCAAAAACATTGATAAAGGTCTTTATCCACAAGCCTTTTGTAAGATAATTCCTGATATTTTAGGCGGTGACCCTGAGTATTGCAACATTATGCATGCCGATGGCGCAGGTACTAAATCGTCGTTGGCCTACATGTATTGGAAGGAAACAGGCGACTTGAGCGTATGGAAAGGCATTGCACAAGATGCACTTATCATGAACATTGACGACCTGCTTTGTGTAGGTGCGGTAGATAATATCTTGGTTTCTTCGACCATTGGTCGCAACAAGTTGCTTGTGCCAGGCGAAGTAATTAGCGCCATCATCAATGGTACCGACGAATTGTTGGCCGAATTGCGTGAAATGGGTGTAGGCGTATATGCTACCGGTGGCGAGACTGCCGACGTAGGCGACTTGGTGCGCACTATCATTGTGGATAGTACTGTGACTTGCCGTATGAAGCGTAGCGATGTTATCAACAATGCAAACATCCGTCCGGGAGATGTGATTGTTGGCTTGGCATCGTATGGACAAGCTACTTACGAAAAGGAATACAATGGTGGTATGGGTAGCAATGGTTTGACTAGTGCTCGTCACGATGTATTCAGCAAATACTTAGCAGAAAAATATCCAGAAAGCTACGATGCAGGTGTACCCGACGAGTTGGTATATAGCGGTGGATTGAAGTTGACCGATGCCGTAGAAGGTTCTCCTATTGATGCAGGTAAATTGGTTCTCTCTCCTACCCGCACTTATGCACCGGTAGTGAAGAAACTGCTCGATGCACTCCGCCCGGAAATCCACGGTATGGTACACTGCTCGGGTGGTGCTCAAACCAAAGTGCTTCACTTCGTAGGCGACAATTGCCGTGTTATCAAAGACAATCTCTTCCCTGTACCTCCTTTGTTCAAGACTATCAAGGAACAAAGCAATACCGATTGGGCAGAAATGTACAAGGTATTCAATATGGGACACCGCTTGGAAGTATATCTATCGCCCGAACATGCCGAAGAAGTTATCGCTATCTCGAAGAGTTTTGGTATCGATGCACAAATCATCGGACGCATCGAAGAGAGCGAAGGCAAGAAGGAGTTGATTATCCAAAGTGAGTTTGGTGAATTTACCTACTAATACTCCCCTTTTGGCTGAATAACAAGTATGGCAGATAATAATACACTACTAGAAAAATTAGAAGGGCTTGTAGCACGCTTCGAAGAGGTATCGACACTGATTACCGACCCTGCGGTGATTAGTGACCAAAAGCGCTACGTGAAGTTGACAAAGGAATACAAAGAGTTGGGCGACTTGATGAATGCTCGCAAGGAATACATCAAAGTATTGAACGGCATTGAGGAGGCCAAAGAGATTATTGCCAACGAAAGCGACCCTGAAATGCGCGAAATGGCTCGTGAGGAGTTGGATGCATGCCAAACTCGTCAGCCACAATTGGAAGAAGAGATTAAACTACTTCTCATCCCTGCCGACCCACAAGATGGCCGCAATGCCATCCTTGAGATACGCGGAGGTACAGGAGGCGACGAAGCCGCCATCTTTGCCGGCGACCTATTCCGTATGTACACCAAATATTGCGAACAGAAGGGTTGGCGCATGGAGGTATCAAGCGCTAGCGAAGGTGCAGCTGGTGGCTACAAAGAAATTATCTGTTCGGTAACAGGCGATGGCGTGTATGGTACACTGAAATATGAATCGGGTGTTCACCGCGTGCAACGCGTACCAGCCACTGAAACGCAAGGACGTGTACACACATCGGCCGCATCGGTTGCCGTGCTTCCCGAAGCCGAAGAATTTGATGTTGTTATCAACGAAGGCGAAATAAAATGGGATACTTTCCGAAGCAGTGGTGCCGGTGGACAGAACGTAAACAAGGTAGAATCGGGTGTTCGTTTGCGCTATAATTGGAAGAATCCGCTAACCGGTGCCGTAGAGGAAATCCTTATTGAGTGTACCGAAACGCGCGACCAACCCAAGAACAAGGAGCGTGCCCTCAGTCGTCTGCGTACTTTCATCTACGACAAAGAGCATCAAAAGTATATTGACGACATCGCTTCTAAACGTAAAACCATGGTATCTACAGGCGACCGCTCGGCTAAGATTCGTACTTATAACTATCCCCAAGGACGCATCACCGACCATCGCATTAACTATACCATCTACAACCTTGCCGCCTTTATGGATGGCAACATACAAGATTGTATCGACCATCTCATCGTGGCCGAAAATGCTGAACGATTGAAAGAAAGTGAATTGTAAAAAAACATCTAAGATATGACCAAAGAACAATTATTCGAAAACATCAAGCGCAAGCAATCATTTCTTTGCGTAGGACTTGATACTGACATAAAAAAGATTCCTGAACATCTTTTGAAAGAAGAAGACCCTATCTTTGCTTTCAACAAAGCAATCATCGACGCTACAGCCGACTTATGTATCGCTTACAAACCCAACCTCGCTTTCTATGAAAGCATGGGCGTAAAAGGATGGATTTCGTTCGAAAAGACTGTAGAATACATCAAGAAGAACTATCCAGATCAATTCATTATTGCCGATGCAAAACGTGGTGATATTGGCAATACATCGCAAATGTATGCCCGCACTTTCTTCGAAGAATTGGATATTGATTCTGTGACCGTTGCTCCTTATATGGGCGAAGACTCGGTAACACCGTTCTTGACCTACGAAGGCAAGTGGGTAATTCTATTGGCTTTGACAAGCAACAAGGGTTCGCACAATTTCCAACTAATCGAAGATCCACAAGGCGAACGTTTGTTCGAGAAGGTGCTTCGCAAAAGCCAAGAATGGGCCAACGACGAGCAGATGATGTATGTAGTGGGTGCCACACAAGGACGTGCCTTCGAAGACATTCGTAAGATTGTGCCCAATCACTTCTTATTGGTACCAGGCGTAGGCGCACAAGGCGGTTCTTTGGAAGAGGTTTGCAAATATGGTATGAACAAAACATGCGGTTTGATTGTTAATTCAAGTCGCGGTATCATATATGTAGACAAAACTGAAAACTTTGCACAAGCCGCTCGCCAAGCCGCTAAAGAAGTGCAAGCACAAATGGCCGAGCAGTTGAAAGCCATTCTTTAATATGCAAGCAAGCAAGATTATCAATGACCCCGTATTCGGGTTCATCAACATACCAAGAGGATTGCTGTATGACATCGTACGGCATCCTCTTTTGCAACGCCTAAATCGCATCAAGCAAGTGGGACTTTCGTCGGTTGTGTATCCCGGTGCACAACATACTCGTTTCCAACACTCGCTCGGTGCTTTTTATTTAATGAGCGAAGCTATACAACACCTTCGCGCAAAAGGTAATTTTATATTTGATAGCGAAGCTGAGGCCGTAAAAGCAGCCATATTAATGCACGACATTGGGCATGGTCCTTTCTCGCACGTCTTGGAAAATACCATTGTACAAGGTATTAGCCATGAAGAGATTTCGCTAATGCTGATGGAGCGTATCAATCGCGAAGTGGGTGGCCAACTCACATTAGCCATTCAAATATTCAAAGACGAATATCCAAAGCGATTCTTGCATCAGTTAGTAAGCGGACAGCTTGATATGGACAGGTTGGATTACCTAAGTCGTGATAGTTTTTACACTGGCGTATCGGAAGGTAATATCGGTGCTGC
>JAFYML010000057.1 GCA_017556595.1 Bacteroides sp. | reverse complement strand
AGCAGAATGCCGTAGCGTGCGTTATAGCCTGCTACATGTGGCATGCGACCCCAGTATTGTGAGCCCAAGCACCAAGTGTGTGGTCGGTAGATGCCGTCGAAGAAGTAGGGCGCACCATAATCTTCGGCATCGAAAAAGATGATGTCTATGCCAATGGTGGGGGCTTGTTGTTGCAACTGACGAGCTATTTCGAGCAATACACCCACACCGCTTGCACCATCGTTCACACCAAGGATGGGCTTGCGATGATTCTTCTTGTCTTTGTCTTGGTCGGCAAACGGACGGCTATCCCAATGGGCGCAAAGCAATACACGGCGACGGCTATCGGGGTTGTAGGCTCCGATAATGTTGCGGGCTTTCAATACGGTGTTGTCGTAGGCGGCCAAGTCGGCATATTGGTTATATACCTTTGCACCAAACTTCTCCAATTGGCTTGCCAAATAATCGCCACAAGCTTTGTGTGCATCGGTGTTGGGCACACGAGGGCCGAAGTCGGCTTGTGCTTGGATATATTGGTAGGCACTATCGGCCATGAACTGTGGTATGTTTACGGTAGAGATGCTTTCGGTTGTGGGTTGCTTTTCGGCTGCAACTTTGTTGTTGCTACAAGCCACAATGGCAACAAACGAAAATAATAGGGCTAAGTATGTACTATGTTGTTTCATTCGGGGTTGATATTAAACGTTAGTTTTACTTCATTTTTGGTTATATCCAAGGTAACATTGGCTCCGTTGATAAGGGGAAGATTGCGCGACACGTGACCTACATCGAAGCCGAAGCAGATGGGGTAGTCATACTCTTTCACCAAGTCGGCCAAAGCGCCATATAACTCTTTGCCCAACGAACGGTTCTCTTCGTATTCGGTAAATTGGCCAATAATCAATCCGGATAGTTTTTCCAACACACCGCCCAATTTCAGGTTGTACATCATGCGCTCGATGGCATGTGGGCGTTCGCCTACATCCTCAATGAAGAGAATCGTGCCTTCGGCTGGTATATCCCACGGGGTGCCACGAAGACCGTAGGCTACGGCCAAGTTCCCTCCGCGCAATGTGCCCGAAGCTAAACCTTTATGATTGAGTTTGTGTGGAGCGTTTGTATAGCTGAATCCCTCCTTTTCGGGGGTAACCGATTTGGCACGGTCGATGGTGAATTGACCGAAAAGAATGTCTTTTAAGGCCAATGTGCAGAAATCGTTGGCGGCTTCGACAGTCAGGTGGCGAGCCATAGGGGCATGCAAAGAGGCAAACCCTTCGTGCTGCATCAAGTTGTGCAGAATAGTGATGTCGCTGAAGCCGATAATCCATTTGGGATACTTCTTGAATAGGGTGAAATCCAACTTGCCCACTAGATGTACAGCACCATATCCACCGCGGCTACAAAGGATGGCCTTTGCCGATTCGTCGTCCAACGCCTTTTGCAAATCTTCTGCCCGATGCTTGATGCTGCTTGCATAGTAGCCATTTGCTGAGGCTGCATGCTCGCTTAGCTCTACAATCAATCCCCATGATTGCAGACGCTCGGTGGCACCTTTCAGGTAGCGCTTGTCAATCTTGCTCGATGGCGAGAGAATAATCACTTTGTCGCCCTTTTTCAGGGTAGGAGGTAGTTGAATGCTGTTCATGTATCCACTATTTTTCTGCAAAAGTACATATTTCGCTCTTTACATGAGCTATTTATCAACATTTTTTCTGATATTTGTGTCTTATAAAGAAAATACGTATGAAAGCTATTCGTAATTTTGATGAGCTGACTGCTCATTTGAAGACTTTAAATAGTAAAAAGCGCATTGTGGTAGTGTGTGCAAAGGACCCCAATACCGAATATGCCATTAAGCGTGCGTTGGATGAGGGCATTGCCGATTTCTTGATGATAGGCGATGGTGATGTGTTCGAACGCTATCCGTCGTTATCCAACTATGGCGATAGGGTGCAGACTATACAGGTGGACGACCCCGACGAAGCTGCACGCCAAGCGGTAAAGATTGTGCGCGAAGGAAAAGCCGATATCTTGATGAAGGGTATTATCAATACCGATAACTTGCTTCGTGCTATCTTGGATAAGGAGAATGGCTTGTTGCCAAAGGGAAAGGTGTTGACACACTTGGCCGTGATGCAGATTCCTACTTACGACAAACTGCTCTTCTTCTCGGATGCAGCGGTTATTCCTCGTCCCACGTTGCAACAACGCATCGAGATGATTTGGTATGCCATAAATTCTTGTCGCAAGTTCGGTATCGAGCAACCACGCATTTCGCTCATTCACTGCACCGAAAAGGTCAGTGCCAAGTTCCCTCACTCGTTGGATTATGTGAACATTGTGGAGCTGTGCGAAGCAGGCGAGTTTGGTGACGTAATCATCGACGGACCGTTGGATGTGAAGACTTCGTGCGAAAAGACAAGTGGCGACATCAAAGGTATTGCATCGCCCATCAATGGTGAAGCCGATGTGCTGATTTTCCCCAATATCGAGTCGGGTAATGCATTCTATAAAGCGGTTTCGCTCTTCTCGCATGCCGATATGGCCGGATTGTTGCAAGGTCCTATCTGTCCGGTTGTGTTGCCTTCGCGTAGCGATTCGGGATTGTCCAAGTATTATAGCATTGCTATGGCGTGCTTAACCTGTTAAGTGTAGATGAAGAAGATATTAGTCATAAATCCCGGTTCCACCTCTACGAAGATTGCTGTTTATGCCAACGAGAAGGAGATATTGGTGAATACTATTCGCCATACGATGGAAGAGTTGGCAAAGTTTCCACGCATTATCGACCAATTTGAGTTTCGTAAAGAGTTGGTACTGAAAACACTCGAAGAGAATAATATTCCTTTTCAATTCGATGCCATTGTAGGACGCGGTGGTTTGCTGAAACCGATTCCCGGCGGTGTTTACGAAGTGAACGATGCCATGCTGAACGATATTATGCATGCCATGCGTACACATGCTTGTAATTTGGGCTGCTTGTTGGCTTCCGAATTGGCCGTGATGCTTCCGGGGTGCAGAGCGTTTATTGCCGATCCGGGTGTGGTAGATGAGATGGATGAGGTGGCACGCATCAATGGTTCGCCACTGATGCCGCGCATTACCATTTGGCATGCGTTGAATCAACGAGCCATTGCACGTCGTTATGCCAAAGAGCAAGGCAAGCGTTACGAGGATTTAAATGTGATTGTTTGCCATTTGGGCGGTGGTATTTCGGTGGGCGCACACCAAAAAGGACGCGCCATTGATGTGCCGAACGCATTGGATGGAGAAGGTCCATTCTCGCCCGAACGTGCCGGTACGCTACCTGCAGGTAACTTAATTGATATGTGTTTCTCGGGCAACTATACGCAAGCACAACTCAAGAAAATGGTGTGCGGACAAGGAGGATTGGCGGCACATCTTGGTACTACCGATGTGCAAGCTATTCAGAAACGTATTGATGAGGGGGATGAGCATGCTCGCCTAATATTGGAAAGTATGATTTATCACATTGCCAAGGCTGTGGGTGGAGCTGCTGTAGCTCTATGGGGAAAGATTGATGCTATCTTGCTGACCGGTGGCATTGCCTACTCTGAATATATCACTTCACAATTGAAAGCGCGTGTTTCGTTCTTGGCGCCTGTCTTTATCTATCCGGGCGAAGATGAATTGGAAGCTTTGGCTTTGAATGGCTTAGGTGCTTTGCGTGGCGAATTGCCTATACAAATATATAAATAAGGAGAAGTTGCCTTTAACTGAAGGCTGTATATAAAAAAAGGAGATGCCGTTGCATCTCCTTTTTTTGTTTATAATCGTATCGGATTATTGTTCGTTACGAGGTTCGCGGTGAGGACGTTCGCCACGGTTATTGTTGTGCGGACGTTCACGACGTTCGGGGCGTTCGCGCTCTACGTATCCTTCTGGTTTAGGAAGCAATACCTTGCGAGAGAGTTTGAACTTACCTGTCTTAGGATCAATGTCGAGCAACTTGATTTCAAGTTCGTCGCCTTCCTTGATACCTGCTTCTTCTACAGTTTCCAAACGCTTCCAGTCTATTTCCGAGATGTGGAGCAAACCATCCTTGCCAGGCAAGAATTCAACGAATGCACCATAAGGCATGATGCTGCGTACCTTACCCTTATATACTTCGCCTACTTCGGGAACAGCAACGATAGCCTTAATCAAGCGGATAGCATCGTCGATGCTTTGCTTGCAAGTACCTGAAATTTCGATGCGACCTGCATTGTCGATTTCTTCGATGGTGATAGTAGCACCGGTTTCTTCTTGCATACCTTGGATAATCTTACCACCAGGGCCGATTACTGCACCGATGAATTCCTTAGGAATAGTCATCACTTCGATGCGTGGTGCATGTGGCTTGAGGTCTTCGCGTGGTTCGGCCATACATTCGGTAATCTTTCCGAGGATGTGTTCGCGACCAGCTTTTGCTTGCATCAATGCCTTTTCCAAGATGT
>JAFYML010000056.1 GCA_017556595.1 Bacteroides sp. | reverse complement strand
TCATCGGCCATAATGCCTTTCTTGACAATGGTTTTCGGATGCAATGCTTCTGGCGCATAGCGTTGGTAGCCTCGTTTCTCGTCTTCGGCACCAAACACCAAAGTACCCATTTGCGACCACGCAATGGCTCCGGCACACATCACACAGGGTTCTACAGTTACATATAACGTACAATCGGACAAATATTTACCACCAATGGCCGATGCTGCTGCCGTGATAGCTTGCATTTCGGCATGGGCGGTTACATCGGTAAGGGTTTCGGTCAAGTTGTGTGCGCGTGCAATGATTCGATCCTTACACACTACCACTGCTCCAACGGGTACTTCCCCTCCTTCGAAAGCCTTTTCAGCCTCGAGCAATGCTTGCTTCATGAAATATTGGTCATCCATCATCTGCGCATATCGTGTTCTCCAAACAGGGTTGGATAATCGTCTTCCATGTTCTTATGAATAAATGCCAAGATTGTCTCGCGAAACCAACGCGACTTATTCGTTATCTTGTATCGTTCAAGATAACGATCGACAATCTTCATTTCATCGTCACTCATCAAGCATACGATGCGTTGCTGCCGTTTGGCCTTTTCGGCAGCAAATTTGCCACGTGTAATATCCCTCCTTTTCATATTTCTTGCAAATTTACGTTTACTTCCTTAAAATCAAAGCAGAAAAAGCGTATTTTTGTCGTCCGAAGAGAAAAAACAACAAAGAAACTGTTTTTATTATGGCGAAACACAATAGTTTAGGCAAAGCCGGCGAGGCAGCAGCAGCTATTTACTTAGAAAAGAATGGCTACACTATCCGCCATCGCAATTGGCGCGAACAGCACTTGGAGCTGGATATTGTCGCCACAAAAGATGACTGCCTGATTGTTGTGGAGGTAAAAACACGCGCCACCAACGAATGGCAAGCACCCGAAGAGGCTGTTACCAAACAAAAAATTCGCCATATTCTGCATGCTACCGATGCCTACATCAAGACGTTTGGCATAGATATGCCGGTACGTTTCGACATTATTACAGCCATTGGTTCGGAAAAAGAGTTTCAAATTGAACATTTTCAAGATGCCTTTTTTTCTTCATATTGAACAGATAGCCCTATGATGATACACTTAAACGAAACAGATTCTACCAACAGATATTTGCAACAGTTGTGCCAAGAGGCTGGCAACAACAAGGTTGAAGAGTTTACCACAGTTTGTGCCGACTATCAAACGGCCGGTAAAGGGCAACGCGGCAATAGCTGGGAGGCCGCCAGAGGTGCTAACTTGCTATTCAGTTTTGTCTGCTACCCCACCTTTGTTCCCATTCGCCAACAATTTGTGCTGTCGCAACTCATCTCGTTGGGTATTAAAGAGACTCTCGACGAATATTGCTCGGACATCAGCATAAAATGGCCCAATGACATCTATTGGAAAGAGAAAAAAATCTGTGGTATACTGATAGAGAACGACTTGCAAGGCAGTAGCATTGGCCGATGCATCAGTGGTATTGGCCTAAACATCAATCAAGAAGCATTTCTTAGTGATGCGCCAAACCCTGTTTCGTTAAAGCAAATCACTGGAGAGCACTATCAGCGTAATGAAATCTTGGAGAAGGTGATGCAACGCATTGAACAATCCTACCAAAAATTGAAAGAAGAACCGACATACGCTTCCGAACTAGCTACGCGCTATGCCGCATCACTATTCAGACGCGAGGGTATGCATAGCTACCAAGACAAAGATGGCATGTTCAATGCTCGCTTGGTTCGTGTAGAAACCGACGGACGATTTGTATTGATGGACGAAGCCAACCAAGAGCGCTCGTATCTATTCAAAGAAGTGCAATACGTATTATGAAACCTATCGACCGACAGATACTGCACATTGCCCTACCCGCCATATTAAGCAACATTACCGTGCCGTTGCTTGGATTGGTGGATGTAGCCATTGTGGGGCATCTGGGTGCAACGGCCTACATTGGTGCCATTGCCGTTGGCGGTATGATGTTCAACCTCATCTATTGGATATTCGGTTTCTTGCGCATGGGCACTACCGGCCTTACTTCACAAGCCTATGGTGCAAATAGCCAAGAGGAAATGCGTTTGTGGCTTCAACGTTCGTTGAGCATTGCTTTGGGAATAGCCGCCCTACTCATCTTGCTACAAGCACCTATCTGCAGCATAGCATTCTGGCTCATCCACCCAACACCCGAAATACAATCGTTGGCAACAACCTATTTCCATATCTGCATTTGGGGAGCACCGGCCATGTTGGGATTGTATAGCCTGACGGGGTGGTTTATCGGCATGCAAAACAGCAAGATACCCATGTGGATAGCCATTTGCCAAAATGTAGTGAATATTGCAGCAAGCCTCTGCCT
>JAFYML010000055.1 GCA_017556595.1 Bacteroides sp. | reverse complement strand
TTCCAGCCCAAGCAGTTCTTTGTTTCTTTCATTGAAAGGTTTACCAAAAGCAGTGTAGATGGCAGATGTTACATTACCTGCTGATGCAACCGTTGTTTGCCACCATATTGGATTACGCACCGTACGTAGCGATGAATTATCGTAGGTCAATGTGTATTCCATCATCGGAATAAACTGATTGCGCAAACTGATATATAATGCAGGATTCTCGGCTTGTAGCTTTTCAAATTCAGGTGTTGGATCGCGCAACACATTAAAAGTCAATCGAAAAGGTGTAAAGTTATGCTTCAATGTATTGGTAGGTTGAAATTCGTAAGACATACCACCACCAAAAGCCAACAATTTATAATACTTAGCCCGATTTAATTGGTCGATATAAAGTTTCAAACGAGTAGCCGCCGCAAAGTCATACTCACGTTCACTCAAACCTGGGAATAGAATACGAGGGAAGGTCAAAGAAGAAGATAAACCCCACTCGTAACTATTCATTTTCGAAGAGCTATTCTTACCCGTTTGCCATTCATAACTACCTTTCACTTCTACGCCCCATGATTCGCCGCCACCAAACACATTTTTCTTTGTTACACTAAATGATGCGCCCGGGCCCATCTGGTTATTACTCTTTGTCTTGAAGTTCAAATCTAGTTCAGCATCGTATGGTTTGTCCAAGGTTGCCCAGATACTATAGTTTAGTGTATCGCTTACGAAAGCCGTATCACGCGGTTCGTAACGCATTTCAGTATATCGGAAAATCCCAACAGCAGCCAAACGTTCTTGCACACGTTCTTGTCTATATACACTATACAATCCTTCCGAACGACGTTGACGTTCTATACCCGTACTATCTGCTACTTGGCGCTTACGACGATATCCTTTGTAGTTTACCCAACGATAAAGCATACGAGGACGTACTTTCAACTTATCATGATAATAGATCTGCAAGTTCTCGTAGCGCATACTATCTGTAGGCATTTCACCATTATCGCCTAACAGATAGAAATGGACATCATTATCCAAATAGAATGGTTTTTCGGCTACAGCAGGCATACCTGCTACTGGCACCATGCGCAAAGCCACATGACCTCCACGTACCAATGTCGTATCTGCTTGATAAGTCAGATAATCGGAACGAAAATAGTAGTAACCCACGTTGCGCAACAATTCACTAATGCGTGTACGTTCTTCATTCAAATCGAGCACATTAAATTGTTCGCCCGGGCTTATAAGCGAGCGTCTGCGACTTCGTTCCATAATGCGCATAGTACGTTCGGTAAAGCCGTGAAAGAATACCGTATCTATTATATAAGGATTACGGAAATCTACCGTATATTGTAGTTGCACTTTCTTGGGATCTTTCTTATCGGTAAATGTTTGATACGAAATATCACCATTAAAATAGCCAAATTCACGAAGAATGTTTTCGCCTGCTTTCTTTCGTATAGCCGGATTCACTTCCGACAACAATACCGGATCGGTTGCAAAGCGATCGAATATCCATCTTCCAACACCTTTTTTATCTTGGTATTTCTCAAAGCCATTATACACCCACAAACCTATTGGGAAAGGTATTTTCATTGTTGAACTACCCATAAAAGCATTGTTTGGTGCGGTAGCAAGTGCGGCTTCAATCTCCGTTAATGCCGTTTCACCCACCGATGATGTAGGAGCATCATTCAATATCATTGCTTTCTGACCAACGTACAATTGCTCACCTTCTGGTAAGTTTTTTGTCGTTGAACAAGCCACAAGCAGAAGCATGCTTATGAATAGAGATAATATATATTGCAAATTCCTCATCGCCTTATTTCTTCTTGAATATAAACAATTCGCTTAAGTTGTTCAGTTTCTTACGAAGTACCAAACCGGCACCCGTCTCTGTTATTTCGCCATCCAACACACTTTCGTAATTCTTATCATGGAAAACACGCACATATCGTGTGCCGCTATTATCCAATCGATACTCTAAAGAGATATTGTCAATAAACGATTCGGTCGTATTAGTAGCATTATTACCTGTACTTACCTTACCGCCAATGATAATCTGAACACGGTCATTAAAGAAACGTTGCGAATAACGGAAACTATAATCGGTATGTTTATCGCCCGTTTCGGCCGATGTTCGATTCTCTACTCCCATGCTGAAACTTGCATTTGAACTATTCAAAGCGGAGCCGGCCAACGCATTGATTTGACTTTGCAACACACTATTTAATGCCGAGCCCATATCCAAGCCATTACCCTTCACACCACTATTTAGATAGATACCCGTAGCCAACATCGCAATAGCCTGCTTGCTTCGTTCTTCGGCTCCCATAGCTTGCAATTCATTTTGTATCGTCGCATCTTCTGGTGCAGAGATATCGAATACTAACTCTGGTGCTTCCAATTTATTCTTTATAGAGATAGAAACATCAAAGTTCACCATACGCGAACCGACATCGCCATCAGATACAGCCGCACGCACACGTTCGGTTGCCGTCAAATTCAAATCGGGATTCATTATATTACCACGCCAATCTACATAGCTACCACTACTGAAGGCAAACTCCTTCAATGGTATGATAGGTAATGAGTAATTCATTGTACCACCCGAAAGAGTGTATCGTCCCGTCAAGCTCAAATCACCTTGTGGCGTATAAAGCATATTCAAATCGCCACCACCTTCTAATTCAATGTATTTGCTGCGGTCACTACTCAAGTCGGCACGCAAGCGAACGGCATCGTCAATGTGTACCGACATATTCATATCCATACCACCCAACGAAACCATTGTGGCATCTTCCTTCGTCACTTGTGTTGTATCTGTAAAAGAGGTAAAGGTAACCAATCCGTCTAAACGATCTTCTATGGTTAATGGAGATTCAGTAAGAACGTACGTTACATTTGTACTTCCCAAAAGATTCATATTACCACGCAATGTCAAAGCATTGAGTGCCCCACGCAAACGAGCGTCCAAATCCACAACAATCTTACCATAAATCAAACTTTCACGCGTACGCGGTGCATCAAGGAAGGTATATTTCGATGCAAAGAGATTGAGGTTTGCCGTAGGCATATCCATCTTTCTGAAATCGACAACACCATCAATGGTAAACGGATTTTCGCTATTGGTATAGATTGCGAACTTATTGAAATGCATTTGGTTGTCGGAAATATTCACCGAACGATTATCGAAACGATAACGAGCACCTGCTTGTCGAGCAAATAAAGTCACACTATCCAATGTCAGTTCGCCTTCCACTTGTGGTTTATCCAATGTACCTCCAATCGTTACATCACCAATTAAGCTACCCGTTAAGGTTATCATCTCATCGGGTACAAAAGCGTTAAGCATTGGCAATGGGAAGTGATCGACAATGGTATTTAAATCTATCTGTTGCTGATTATTTGTAGCTTGCAATTCTCCATCGGCCATTATCACCTCTTGATCGTTTGCTAACATATAGGCATTCAAGAAGTGGCGGTTATCATCGGCCGGCAACCATGTAGCGCCCAAACCTATATCACCCACTAAACGTCCTTCGTACGAGAATTGATCGATATTTGAATCGGCCGAGAGTTGAAGCGAAGATTCCGTTTGCACATAATGTGTTTCAATGGTAAACAAACCTCCTATTCGGGGCATATACGGCAATACATCGCTAAGCAAATCCAAGTTCAAACGACTAAGTTCGATATTCATATTTTGCAAAGAAACCGTATCTTGCTGATTAGATAGCATCTTGAATCCCAAGCCATCGTCACCTTCCATGTCTATATTGGCATAGGCACGCATGTTTTTATGTAGGTATGCCCAATTTGCATCATCTACAAAATGGAATTTACGGAAGGCCACTATAGGTTCTTCAGGCGTGATTCTTAACAAGAGGCCATTACCTTTTCCATTACCCTCGGTAAGCGGACGAGCATTCACACCAAAGTTTACTCCGGTATCGCCATTAGCATCTACGAAATTCAGCAACAACTCGGCATCTTCGTTTCTTACTTCTCCCGTGAGCGAAGCATTGAATGCTACATGTGGATGACCCGGTGCATTTATGATACCCGCTTGTAGGCGTAAGTGTGTAGTATCTTGTCTAGTTAAGATATAGATAGTATCCATCTGCAAAGAATCCATATGGAAACCATGCACAGATGCTCGTCCATTGATACCGGTTCGCGGTGTCAAGCCGAAGCTAAGTCGGAAATCATCGTACGATATATCTTTTGTTGCGAGGAAATAGCTGATAGGATTTTCCTTTCCTGCCGTGAGATGAAAACCTGCCGAAGGCATCAACTCGCGCAAAGCGGCATGATTCAACTTGCGTTCGTCAATTTGTTGCATAAGCAAAGCCACAAACTCATTACCTTGCTCAATCATTTTCTTCACCGTACTACGAGCACGGAAGCGGAAATTCATATCCCCCGCATTGAGTTGTAATTTCACCGAGTCGTGCCTTGCTTCTGTTGTTAGGTTGAATGCAAACGGGTGCTTCAATGGTTTAGGTGCAAGTCCTAGGTTATATAAATCGATTTGATTAACATCCATGTCGAGCGTACCATCGAGATAGGAACGATCGAAGCGCATATTGCCATCGGCCTTTAGCTTCAACAAGTCGTTATCACTATCCAGTTTCAAGCTTGCTACGGATAGGTTTAATCCTGCATGCATCTGCATTTTGTCGAACTTCCAATTTCCGTAATGCAAATGATTCAATACGGCTTGGATATCGGCTTTTGTTTTGGGCGATGCCAAGTCGAAACCTTGTCCGCTTGCTTTGATGGTAGTGGTAAGAAGCGACAACGAATCTTGCGGCAAGAAGTGTGTCAATTCCAACGAATCGACCATTAAATCAGCTTCATAAGCCAATGTTGATGCATTCAGTTTAGCGTCCAAATTGAGCATACCCTCTGCCTCTTTCAAATCGAGATGTGCTTGATATTGTGGCCCCTCGAATGCAAGGTTGGCATTCATACGCATACTATCGGGCACTACTACCGAAAGGCTATCAGGTGATACTCCTGCTAATGCTTTTAGGAAGTTCAAATCGTGCGTTTGCATTGTAAAGTTCAGTTGGCCGTTTCTTCGCAAAGAATCGGTCAAGTGATACACCGAACCTTCGCCGGTAGCATTGAAAGCGCCTGGCAAATCGACTTCGAAACGCGACAATTGCATTTGGCGTAAGTTACCATCTGTACCGGCCGAGATAACCAAAGGATACTCGGGATAGGCTTCTTTGAAGGTATTCGGTAATTCGGCCGCAAGTAGCATAATATCTTGTTTGCCTATGCGTGCATCGAAACGAGCCGTCAAGTGTCCCGTAGTTGGCATGTTTATCATTCGCCAATAGGTGTGTGCTCGAAGGTTCATTTCGCTATGTGCCGTGCGCAAGTGTAGTTGCGGCACTTCTATCACACTTGTATCTGCTCGCAAGCGTCCATCAACAGAAACCAAGCTCAAGCCACTTCGCTCGTTTAAAGAGAATTTCTGAATGATTGCGCCTAAATTTTCTCCGGCAAAGAGTAGCGAATCAACACCTATTGCGATGTCGCGTAGTGCGATATGTGAAGGATCGAAACCGCTAACCGGTATTGCATTGCCCACATCGTACGACAAGGCGGTTTTATCCATTGCAAAGTGTTGGCATGCATAATGTTGTTTCAACAAATCGGCTTTCGCATTCAGCACTTTTGCACTACCCAACCGAGCAGATAGCCTCATCGAATCGAGTGGCATATCCAACGCAACATCTACATTGTTCAATGTTAACGTATGTAGGTTAATCTTCCAATTCAGTGGGACGGATGCGCTATCGGGAGGGGCAGTAGTGGTATCATTCATCAATACCGCCACTTTCGTATCGTTCAATTCAATTTCGTTCAACACAATTTCTTCGCCACTCAAATCGATGCCATGACTCTCCAAAAAGAATCGACCTAGATTACCTTGAACGTGAATGCCTTCGATAAAGTTGGCCGAATTAACAACGGCATCTTCCAATAGCACCTCATCTACCTCGACCTGGCCTTTCAGCAAGGGCCATGCTTGTACTCGCACACTGAGGCGTTGCAAGTCGAGCAGCGTATCGGGTTCTTGTACTACCTTCACGCCTCGCACCAATAGATTGAGGGGGAAACGTAGGTCAATGCGTTGTACGCTGATGTTCATGCCCGTTGCCTCGGAAGCTATTTCGGTAGCTTTTTGACGAATGATGTTTTGCACTGGGGGTACATAGAGTAGCGCCATCAGTAGTACAAAAAGCAATAGTGGTGTGAGCAGTACCCATAGTACCACTCTACCCCATCC
>JAFYML010000054.1 GCA_017556595.1 Bacteroides sp. | reverse complement strand
CACTCGCCCGACGAACGCATGCTTATCCCTACCGTACAAAAATTCTGGGACCACTTGGTTGATATCTTGGCAAATACGCCAAAAAAATAATCGCATACTAATTTATTAGAAATCAAAAGGCTGGACTATTAAAAGTTCAGCCTTTTTATATGTTTTGCCATAGCCTTGGCACTCGTAGAGTACTTCTGGAGGGGGTAAGGATATGAAACCTTAATCTACTTGATACGAAATCTTGCGATTGAAGGTTTCTCCGTAGCTTTCGGTTTGTATGATGCAATCGGTAGGGATACCGGCTTCGTCGAAGTTGTAGTAAAAGGTCATTGTCTCTTGGCTTTCTTCGTTTTCTATAGGCATTATTTTTTGCATAAAGTGGGGATGAATGTCGCCAAGGATTTGTGCATAAAGTGCGGCGGTGTGCATGGATAGCGGATGAAGCTCGGCCAAGAAAGGGTTGGGGATAGCCAAGCTGTTTTCGGGAACATTCGTATTGAAAATACCTGCAAAAGTTTGAAAGTATTGATCTACTTTATGTGTAAATTTTATCATGTCCGGATAGTATGCGATAACGATGCGCGAATAGGCTGTTTCAAAATTATCGTTTGGAAGAAACTCTTCGATAGCCGATAACCCTGTTTCATCGTAGTAGAAGCTATAGCGTCGTTTCACTACACCGTTTTCTTCGCGCACACAACTTTCGGCATAGCCTTGCGCGTTCAGTTGGTAAGTGTTTGTACAACCGTTACTATCGGTGATGATAACTTTATCGCCTTGGTAACTGATGTCTGATGTATGGGATATGCTGATGGGCTCGACGGCGGTAAGCGATTGTTCGTAAACCATCTGTGTAAGTAACCCATCGGTGCAGCTGAATGTTTGTTTGGCGGTAACGGTTTGTGCATCGCTATCTAACTTTTCTTCTGTGTATAGGGTGTTGTAGGACAATGCTTTACGATAGAACGATGTTGGCTCTTCTGGCGTATCGGGGGAATCGGGTAAAGCATCTTCGTTACTGCATGCTGCGAAGAACATAGCAAGCAAAAGCAACAGGTGGTGGATGCAGAAACGATTCATTGTACACCTATTAATCTATCCATACTGAGCCGGTTGCACGACGTTGCAAGCTGCTTTCTACTAATTGGATGCGGTTTGACGAGCGTGTTTCGGACGCTTCTTCCTTGTTGTCGCCACCAATCAAACCGAGCGTTGTGCCAAGTAGCAATTCGTTTGTATCGCCAAAGGGTAGGAAACGGGCAAGGTTGCTACTCTCTTTCACACTAACGTCGGCTTTGAAGCCATCGCTATAATCCGATTCGTGATTGGCATTGTAGATTTTACATACGATGGGGCGCATTATCAGCTGCAATGCTTCGTTGCTATAGGCCAACGAACCTACGTTCTTTCCTTCGGTTTTGTCGCCTACCACAATCACTTCCATATATGGACGAAGGCAGTTGATGATGATTTCGGACGAGGAAGCCGTCATGTTGGTGGTTAGTACATACAAACGTTTCAAATTGAGGTTGCTACCTGTTTGAAGCACTTGGCTATCAAAGGTAATCGAACGTTCGCGCGGTTTGTAGTTTTCATTATATTCACTGTATCCCATTGTTCCGTCCAATGCCGATGCCGGTGCTAGGATGTTGCATAATAGCTGAGCACATCCTAACGAACCACCATTGTTGTAGCGAAGGTCGAGGATAAATTCATCCACTTGT
>JAFYML010000053.1 GCA_017556595.1 Bacteroides sp. | reverse complement strand
CTACAACCACCCAAACAAGCCAACGAAACAATCCTCTACAACATCATGAGCAATAACAACCTCGTTGTGTTGTTCAGCATAGATAAAAGTACAAAGAACTTCCTGACCGAGCGTTTTCCCAACGCAAAGTTCTTTGCACAAAGCACACCACTAATCGACTTCTTCTCCACCAAAAGCAGACTTGGCAACTGCCGAAAACTTTATGCACATCTACGGAAAGAAGGCATGGAAGTCTTTGCGTACGAAAGAGGCAGAATTTTACTTGCCAACTCATTCCCTTGCAAAGAAACAGCCGATCAAGTATATTACCTATTATATATATGGAAGCAATTGGGCTTTGAGCAAGAGCGTGACGAACTACACTTAACAGGTAAGTTCTTAGCTAAAGAAGCACTCATGCAAGAGTTGCAAAAATACATCAAGCAAGTATTCATTATGAATCCTGCTACAAATTTAGATTTCCAAGCCATCACATCATGCGAGTAATTAGCGGAATATACAAACGTCGTCGTTTCGATGTGCCTCATAGCTTCAAAGCACGTCCCACCACCGACTTCGCCAAAGAAAATCTATTCAATGTACTCTCCAACCAAATAGATTTTGAAGAGGGAGTATATGCTTTAGACCTCTTTGCAGGAACAGGTAGCATCAGCATCGAATTGGTATCGAGGGGATGCGAACAGGTAATCAGTGTGGAAAAGGACCGCGACCATTACGCTTTCATCTGCAAAATAATGCGAGAAGTAAAAACCGACCGCTGCATACCTATTCGTGGAGATGTATTCAAGTACATTGCCGGATGTAGAGAGAAATTCGACTTTATTTTTGCCGACCCTCCATACGAGCTACCCAATTTGGAAACACTACCCGACCTGATATTCGAAAAAGAATTACTAAAAGAAGGTGGAATCTTTGTATTGGAGCACGGCAAGAAAAATAACTTCGAGGCACATCCTAAATTTGTTGAGCGTCGAGCTTATGGCAGTGTAAACTTCTCTTTCTTTGAACTATAACAACGGAGAAAGTAAGCGAACCACACTTTCGCTAAGTTTGTTATACCATGGGCGTTTCTTCCATGCTTTCAATGTAATTTGCGTACACTCACGTTGATCGGCAAGGAATATTTCGCACATTTTTATTGCCGTTTCCTCATCATAGATAAATGCATTTGCTTCAAAGTTATGCTCAAAACTACGAAAATCTATATTCGTAGAACCAACAGAGGATAGCATATCATCACTAACCCATAACTTTGAATGTAGGAAACCTTTCTCGTAGAAATAGACCTTCACACCAGCCTGAAGCATATCTCTGATATAAGAGTACGATGCTTTGCTCACCAACCAGCTATCAGCCTTACGAGGTATCATCAGTCTTACATCCACACCCGAAACTGCAGCAGTAGTCAGTGCCATTCTCACAGATTCGGTAGGCATAAAATAGGGCGTTTGAAGATAGAAATATTTCTTTGCAATAGCAATAGACATTGTCAAACCCTGCATAATCTCTCTCCATGGTCCTATCGGTGAGCTCGCTACAACTTGAATCAAGGATTCACCACAAACTTCTTGCGTAGGGAAATAACGCTCGTCAGTTAGCAACGTACCATTCACAAAGTACCAATCGAGCAAGAAAATTGTTTGAAGCCCATGTATCGCTTTCCCTTGCATCATGATGTGCGTGTCGCGCCATACACCCCATTCCACACCATTCACATAGCGATTGGCTAAATTCATGCCACCAATAAATCCTACACAGCCATCAATAACTACAATTTTTCGATGATTGCGGTAATTCACGCCACTTGCAAATCTCGGGAAACGAACCTCAAGGAATTCACTTACCTGCACACCAGCATCGCGCATCTCTTGAAAGAAATCACTTGGCACATGCAAACATCCCACATCATCGTACAAAACACGCACCTCAACCCCTTGCTTTGCTTTACGCATTAACACCTCTTTAACTTGTCGGCCTACAGGATCATCCTCAAAAATATAGAATTGCAAATGGATGTGCTTTGTTGCACGTTCAAGTTGAAACAACAACGAATTCAGCATCTCTTTACCTGTAGTATAGATTTCTACTGAATTACCATCGAAAGGAAGCGCTTTTGAATTGTTACGGAAAAGCGAAATCAATCGTCCATAATTATGCGGCAGAAATGTCTCTTGTTGAGCAAGATACTCAGCCATAGGTTTCTGCAACATACGACCATATGTTTTCTTGTTAATGATACGGATGCGACGAGTATCGCGACCAAAGAAATAGTAGAGCAACAGCCCCACCAAAGGTAAAAAGAGCAGTACCAATATCCACGCAAGACTCTTTACGGGGTTTCGATTATCCAAGATAATAACGATAATGGCCCCGATGATTGTTACCGACAATAGCAATTCAAATACAATGCCAAGAACTTGATTAAAAAGAGTAGCCCAGTCCATTTTTAGAGATATCTGCGTACAAACATACAAAAAAACTGCCAATAACAATAAACATGGATACAAAAAGGTTTAACCTAAAGGACAAAAAGATTAAACCTTCTTGCTAAGAAGGTTTAACCTAATCAGCAAGAAGGTTTAATGTAATTATCTATTATGTATTAACTATTGGCGTTGTTTAACGACGGCCACCACCGAAGCCGCCACCACCCATACGACCGCCACGGCCACCGCCGCCGCCCATAGGAGGCATCATGCCACCGCCGAAGCCACCCATCATGAATTGGTTTTGCATCTGATCGCGAGCAGACTTGCTACCGAAGATATTCAAGCGATAGGTGAAGTGCAACATTGCATAGCTATTGATACCGTTGTATTGGTATACTGAACGGCCGCTTGATGTCAACGAACGTGTGATGTTGCTTTGTTGTTTCAAGATGTCATAGAATTCCAAGCTAAGTGTTGCTGCACCCTTCAAGAAAGTTTGAGCTACTTGAACGTTCCAAATCAATTCGTCTTTGTTCATTGATTGGTCAGCATAACCGCGACGAGCTTGGTTAGTAATGTTAGAGTTGATAACCATGTTCCAATCAGTCATCACTTGTACGTTACCACCATAGTTGTAGGTGTAAGTTTCTTGGTTATTGATTGGGTTCAACTTATCCTTTTCAATGTTGTAGTTAATACCACCTTGGATACCAATTTCCAACCAGTCGTTACGATAAGCACCCATGATGTTTTCCATCAACATCAAGTTGGTAGTAGTATTCTTCAATGGGTCGTTTTGACCGATAGTCAAGTAACCAACATTGTTTGTATACATTGCAGTAGTAAAGGTGTTGATAGTGTACTTTTGGTTTGGCAATGCAGTGTTGAAACCAAACATTGCGTTAGCATTCCAGTTACCATTAATGTTTTCTGGTTGTACAGTCCAAGCACCGGTTTCATCGTTGTAACGACGGATACTGCTGATGCTATTCAATGTAGTAGAGTAGCTAAGGTTTGTAGTGATACCACGTTGCTTTTCTACGTTGTAGTCGTTATAGAACAACGAGATGTTGTGATTGAACGATGGTTTCAAACCTGGGTTACCCATAGTGATGTTCAATGGATTTGAGTCGTCGGTAATAGGCAACAAGTTTGTCATGCTTGGTTGTGAGCTACGACCACGATATTGGAAACGGATTTGGCTTTGCTTAGAGAAGCGATAGCGGTAGTCAACATTCGGGCTAAAGTTGAATACTGTACGTGCAGTATCGATAGCATAGCCATTCTTTTCGTATGACATTACCGAGCGTTGTGGTTGGAAGCTCACACCGGCACTAAGTTGCCAGTCGTCGCGGTTGAAGCGCAAAGTAAGTTGTGCGTTATGGTTGTAGTTCTTGTATTCTGCATATTGGCTTGCCTTAGCATCCAAATAATCGTCCACGCCATTGTTGTCGTTATCACCCAACAAGCCATCAGGCAATGGTTTGCCAATTTGCCAATTTGGATCGAGTTCGTAGATTGCATACGCTCTTCTATCACTCTTGTTTTGGCTATATTGGAATTGATAGCTGAATTGCAAGTATGTTTGTTTTGCGATAGGTTCGCTATATTGCAAACGTGCGCTATACGATTGATTGTCTGATGGAGAAGTGTTGTAACGATGAAGTGGTTGAAGAGTATTTGTAGCGAAATACTTGGTAGTATTTTCCGAGTAAGAATCGCTTTCGCTATCACCAAAGTTGGTACGCAATTCCAACATGATGTTACGGCCATTGCTGCTCAAACGACGGCTCAATTGCAAGCTTGCGCTACCAGAGAGGTTGTTACCATCGCTCAACGAACCGTTGTTAGACAAGTTCACACGAATATCCTCGAATGGGTCTGTTGTCATATCGCTCAAGCTGAGGTAGTGATTTGGATTCAAACCGCCGTAGATTTCGGCATATGGATCCTTATTGAATGTACCCGATTCGCTATTCGATGTGCTATAGCTATCACCCAATGTAAGGCTTGGACGGAAAAGGAGGGTAGTCAATGTGTCTATTCTCCATTCCAAACGCATATTGAAGTTGAAGTTTTGGTTCTTGCTAAGGTTATATCTGTTCGAGTTGCTGAACGAAGAAGTACCATTAGGCAAGAAGTTTTCAGCATAACCAGTAGAGATTGAGTTGTTCTTATTGTTGTTGTAACGAACGCTACCACCGATTTCAAGGTCATCGTTTTCGTAAGCGAAGCTACCACCAGCCATTTTGTTAATTCTCTCACCTTGGTTTCTCATGAATTGGGCACCACCGCCACTGAATCCCATGCTACCAGTATTGTTCATGTTACCAATAATGGTTGCTTGAGCATTGTCGTTATAGTAGTTTACGGTTGCACGACCAGAGTAGCGATCTTCAGTACCACCGGCTACGTCGAAGTTCATCAACCAACCTTGGTTCATACCCTTCTTCACGGTAAGGTCGAGTACAGTTTCTTCTTCACCATCATCGATACCGGTCAAGCGAGCAGCATCCGATTGTCGGTCGTAAGTCTTGATGCGGTCAATCATTTCTACAGGCAAGTTCTGCAAACCTGTAGCTACGTCGCCACCAAAGAATTCCTTACCGCCTACCAAGAGCTTGCTTACTTGCTTACCATTGATTTTAACGTTACCATTATCATCAACTTCTGCACCTGGGAGCTTACGCACCAATTCTTGGAGCATAGCACCTTGTGGTGTACGATAAGCAGCTGCGTTATACAACAATGTATCTTCCGATACTTGTACCTTAGCAGCTTCAGCAGTTACCACGGCTTCTTCCAACATAACGGCATCGGTTTCCAATGTAATAGTACCGATGTTTCTTTCAGTTTTGTCGGTAGTGAGTCTCAATGGCAAAACCTTTGTTTTAAAACCTACATACGTAAATTTCAATGCATAATTGCCTGCAGCAGCCTTTGGCAATGTAAATGTACCATCGATAGAAGTAGCAGCACCATTGATATAAGTACTGTCTGGCAATGATAACAATTGAACATTGGCTTGAATAGCAGGTTCACCTGTCTCAGCTTCCACTACTCTACCCGACACTTCAATGTTCTTTGTCTGAGCAAGTACGGAGAGGCTTGTCATAAAGAGCAACACAGCTCCAATCATCATTTTTTTCATTCAGAACTATATTTATTTAATTAATACAAATCTTTTTCACACTGAACCTTTGACTTTTAAACCGATAAAAGGTTTAATCAATTTCAGCAAAAAATATGTTAATGGTGGTTAAATTGAAATCCTTAACGAAATTATCGCTTAAAAACGGCATCTATTGCGGCCTTTTTAATAAGATATTCCTGGCAAATCACATTCACGAGCAGGAAAGTCAAGAACGAGGAAGAATCTACATTCAACAGATTGCCTTGATACACACGATACAACATGCTTCCGAAAACGAAGAATACCGTAAAGAACATGGCATTACGAGCAGCCTTGTTACGCAAAGTCAGCATTTCGGCACATTCATTCTTGCGAACGGCAAAGAGAATCATCAATGCGCCAAACATCATTAATAGCTTTGAGCACTCCTTGTATAGCAACAAGTTATGGTCGTTCACCATTCCAAACATATATAATAGGAAAGGCATAAACAACCCCAACGCTACAACTGCATAACCTAAAAAGCGAGCAAATACTGGTAATAATGGCTTCATTTTCGATGTAATATTTTAACGTTAAATAGCGACTTTTGCAATTTTAGGGCGCAAAGATACAACTTTTTCAGCAAAAGCGCGTATCTTTGTAGCACAAAACTGATACAAATGAGCAAACAAGAGGTAATTCTTTGTAGAAATTTTGGCAATGATTTAATAAATGCCATTAAAAAGTGTCCACACGACCGTCTTTTCGTCCTTACCGACGAAAACACCCATAAACATTGTCTCCTTAACGAAAAAAATATTTTCCCTAAAGGAGAAATTTTTCAAGAGATAATCATTGGTGCCGACGATGTAAATAAGACACTCGAAACACTTGCGTCCGTATGGCAAGCTCTGAGCCAACAAGGTGCAAGCCGCCATTCGCTCCTCATCAACCTTGGTGGAGGCATGGTGACCGACCTCGGAGGCTTTGCCGCAAGCACCTTCAAACGTGGCATCAGCTACATCAACATCCCCACTACCCTACTCTCCATGGTCGATGCATCGGTAGGCGGAAAGACGGGCATCAACTTCAACGGATTGAAAAACGAGATTGGCGTATTCTCGCCCGCATCCAGCGTATTGATAGAAACCGCCTTCTTGCAAACACTTGATACACAAAACATCCTCTCTGGCTTTGCCGAGATGCTAAAGCATGGCCTCATCAGTACACAAGCACACCTCGACGAGCTGCTTGCCTTCGATATCGAACACATCGACTACGAAGCATTGAAGCAAATGGTAGGCCGCTCGGTAGCGGTAAAAGAGCGTATCGTGGAAGAAGACCCCAAAGAACATGGCATACGCAAAGCATTGAATTTAGGTCATACCATCGGACATGCCTTCGAAAGTCTTGCCCTTGCCGAAGGCCGACCGATACTTCATGGTTATGCCGTAGCTTGGGGATTGGTGTGCGAGTTATACCTATCATATATAAAAGTAGGCTTCCCAAAAGAGTTGATGCGTACCGTTATCCAATTCATCAAAGAAAATTACGGCACCTTCTCCTTCACTTGCAAGCAATACGAGCAACTATACGAACTGATGACGCACGACAAGAAGAATAGCAACGGCATCATCAACTTCACCTTATTAAAAGATGTAGGCGACATTTGTTTGAATCAAACAGCCGACAAAGATACCCTATTCGAAGTTTTCGACTTCTTCCGCGAATGCATGGGCGAATAAAAAAACTACTGTAAACATTTGCAGTTTCAAAATAAAGCCCTACCTTTGCAGCCGCAATTCGGGATGTAGCTCAGCCCGGTTAGAGTACGCGTCTGGGGGGCGTGTGGTCGCTGGTTCGAATCCAGTCATCCCGACTGACAAGAAAGCATTGATAATCTGATGATTGTCGATGCTTTTTGTTTTATAAGCATATTGTCTGATTCTTGCGGTTTAATCGGTGGTTTAATCGATGGAATTAAACCGAGAATTAAACCAAGAATTTATGAATACTACAATTTCGGTCATTTGTTACAAGAGTAAAACACTTAGTAATGGAGAACATCCGACGATAAAGTACAATAGCATAATCAAAAACAGGAGAATTGTTTTTCTCATAATGTCTCGATAATTAAATATGGTTACATTCTGTTCTTAGCCGATTCGCCTGCACCTGTTCCCTTGTATTTGTTCTGGGCGCTGTTGAAACGGTATGAT
>JAFYML010000052.1 GCA_017556595.1 Bacteroides sp. | reverse complement strand
TTCGTTGGTAACTATCCTTCCGATGGTTATGCAGGCGTTCGTTCCTGGTTTGTATGCTACATTGGGCTTGTTCATTCCATTGATTGTGGTGAACTGCTTGATTTTGGGACGTGCTGAAGCTTTTGCTGCTAAGAATGGTCCGCTTGCTTCTGCATTCGATGGTATTGGTATGGGACTTGGCTTTACATTGGCTCTTACTTTGTTGGGTGCTGTTCGTGAATTCTTGGGAACAGGTAAAATCTTTGATGTTGCTATCATGCCCGAAGAATATGGTATGTTGGTATTTGTGCTTGCTCCTGGTGCCTTTATCGCTTTGGGCTATTTGATTGCACTTATCAACAGTATGAAGAAAGCATAATATTTAAAACAGAAGAATTATGGAATATATATTGATATTTATCTCGGCAATCTTTGTAAACAACATCGTATTGTCGCAATTCTTGGGAATTTGTCCTTTTTTGGGTGTTTCTAAGAAAGTAGATACTGCATTGGGTATGTCGGCTGCTGTGGCATTTGTGCTTACCATTGCTACTATTGTAACTTTCCTTATCCAGAAGTTTGTGCTCGATGCTTTTGATTTGGGCTATTTGCAAACCATTACCTTTATTCTAGTCATTGCAGCTTTGGTGCAAATGGTAGAAATCATCTTGAAGAAGGTTTCTCCTGCACTTTATCAAGCTTTGGGTGTATTCTTGCCTTTGATTACAACAAACTGCTGTATCCTTGGTGTAGCTATTTTGGTTATCCAAAAGGATTATGATTTGTTGACAGGTGTGGTTTATGCTATCTCTACTGCATTGGGATTTGGCTTGGCATTGACTTTGTTTGCCGGTCTTCGCGAACAGATGAGTTTGGTGAAGGTTCCTAAAGGAATGCAAGGAACTCCGATTGCTTTGATTACTGCTGGATTGCTTGCAATGGCCTTTATGGGATTTTCAGGCGTAGTAAAAATTTGATATTTAATATCTTGTTTTAAAATATTTTGTTTATATTTGCACAAATGAAACAAAGAATATTAGTAACAGGTGGTACCGGATACATTGGCTCGCATACCGTAGTCGAACTGCAAAATGCGGGATATGAGGTTGTTATCATTGATAACCTTGCAAATTCTAATGCCGATGTGGTCGATAATATAGAAAAGGTAACAGGTATTCGTCCTATTTTTGAAAAGTTGGATTGTCTTGATTTTCAAGGTTTGGATAATCTGTTTTCCAAATATACCGGAATAAAGGCAATTATTCATTTTGCAGCAAGTAAGGCTGTGGGCGAATCGGTTGAAAAACCTTTATTGTATTATCGTAATAACTTGGTATCGTTAATCAATTTGCTCGAGTTGATGCCTAAACATGGTGTAGAAGGTATTGTGTTTTCTTCTTCGTGTACAGTTTATGGTCAACCAGACGAATTGCCGGTTACTGAAAATGCTCCTACTAAAAAGGCTGAATCGCCTTATGGTAATACCAAGCAGATAAATGAGGAAATTGTGCGCGATGTAGTAACATCGGGTGCTCCAATCAATGCCATTTTATTGCGCTATTTCAATCCGATTGGTGCTCATCCTTCTGCTTTATTGGGTGAATTGCCTAATGGAGTACCACAAAACCTGATTCCTTTCCTTACACAAACAGCTATTGGTATTCGTGAAAAGTTGAGTGTATTTGGTAATGACTACAATACCCCCGATGGTTCATGTATTCGCGATTATATCAATGTTGTCGATTTAGCAAAAGCGCACGTTATTGCTATCAATCGCATTTTGGAAAAGAAACAGAAGGAACAAGTTGAAGTATTTAATATCGGTACAGGCCGTGGTTTGTCAGTTCTTGAATTGATTCATGCTTTTGAAGAATCAACAGGCGTGAAACTGAACTACCAAATTGTTGGTCGTCGTGCCGGTGATATTGAACAGGTTTGGGCTAATCCTGATTATGCAAATAATGAATTGGGATGGAAAGCTGAAACCAGTATAGAAGACACGTTGCGTTCGGCTTGGAATTGGCAAGTGAAGCTTCGTGAAAGAGGCATTCAATAAGAATCCTAAAATAAATAAGTCTATAGGAAAACAATTACCTCATTGTAATTGTTATATGATTCGAGTTGATGGGAGATCGGGTATGTTTGAATATACGAAATCACTACTTATGCCACACTTTGGTATAGACAATTCGATTTCATAGTAGTTTTGTCGTGTTTTATTTTGTGTTTGTGTTGTTAATAAGCCTTGTCGTGAGACAAGGCTTATTTCTTTTTTACTATCTTTGTCCCATTCTAATTGAATTGTAATGAAAAAAGTAGCATTAATTACAGGAATAACCGGTCAAGATGGTTCTTTCTTGGCCGAGTTTTTAATCGAAAAAGGATACGAAGTGCATGGCATTATCCGTCGTTCATCTTCTTTTAATACTGCACGTATTGAACATCTCTATTTGGATGAGTGGGTACGCGATATGAAGAAACAACGATTGGTAAACTTGCATTATGGCGATATGACAGATAGCAGTTCATTGATTCGTATCATACAAACCGTACAACCCGACGAAATCTACAATTTGGCCGCTCAAAGTCATGTCAAAGTATCATTCGATGTGCCAGAATATACAGCAGAAACCGATGCAGTAGGAACATTGCGTATGCTCGAGGCTGTTCGTATTCTTGGCATGGAAAAGAAAACAAAAATATATCAAGCATCTACTTCCGAACTTTATGGTAAAGTGCAAGAGGTGCCACAAAGCGAAACTACACCATTCTATCCACGAAGCCCATACGGAGTAGCTAAGCAATATGGTTTTTGGATTACCAAGAACTATCGTGAAAGTTATGGCATGTTTGCTGTGAATGGCATCCTATTCAATCATGAAAGCGAGCGTCGTGGCGAAACATTTGTTACACGCAAAATCACATTGGCTGCAGCTCGTATAGCGCAAGGTTTTCAAGATAAACTTTACCTAGGTAATTTGGATGCTCGTCGCGATTGGGGCTATGCAAAGGATTATGTAGAGTGTATGTGGCTGATTATGCAACACGATGTTCCCGAAGATTTCGTAATTGCTACAGGCGAGATGCATACTGTTCGCGAATTTGCTACATTGGCTTTTCGTGAAGTCGGTATAGAATTGATTTGGCAAGGAGTTGGAGTAGAAGAGAAGGGTATCGATAGTGCTACCGGTAAAGTTTTGGTTGAGGTCGATCCGAAGTATTTCCGTCCTTGTGAAGTAGAACAATTGTTGGGTAACCCAACGAAAGCTAAACAACTATTAGGTTGGAATCCTACTAAAACCAGTTTTCAGGAATTGGTAAAGATTATGGCTGCAAGCGATATGCGTTTTGTTAAGAAACTCTATTTGAGAAATCAAGCAGATAATGAAGAAGGATGCTAAAATATATGTAGCCGGTCATCGTGGCATGGTAGGTAGTGCCATAATGCGCGAATTGCTACGTCAAGGATACACAAATATTATTACTCGTACACATAAAGAACTAGATCTTACTCGGCAAGATGCAGTGGAGCGTTTCTTTGTAGAAGAGAAACCCGAATTTGTCTTCCTTGCTGCAGCAAAAGTAGGAGGTATTGTGGCTAATCAAACAGCTTTGGCCGATTTTATGTACGAGAATATGATGATGGAGATGAATGTCATTCATGCTGCATGGAAGAATGGTTGTAAGAAGTTGCAATTTTTAGGTTCATCGTGCATTTATCCTAAGTTTGCACCACAACCTATGCCCGAAAGTTGCTTGTTGACTTCTGCGTTAGAGCCTACCAACGAAGCATACGCATTGGCTAAGATTAGTGGGCTGAAGTATTGTGAATACTTGAATCGCCAATA
>JAFYML010000051.1 GCA_017556595.1 Bacteroides sp. | reverse complement strand
TCTGCGCTACACAATTTGGCGAAGAGTATGCCGAAGAAGCTGCTCGATTGATTGATACTTACACCAAATACAACCGTCGTGTTACACCCGAATTGCTTACTCAACGCACTTATAGCTTGGAAAACTATAACGAATGGCAACGTGTGAAGGACGATTACAAGGCATTGGAATTGGATGCATTGCGCTTGTATTACATCCTCCCCGAAGCATATCGCGATGCCTTCGACCAATTGGTATTATTCCCTATCCAAGCATGTGCTAACTTATACGAAATGTACTATGCAGCTGCTATGAACGCACAATTGGCGAAAGAACAAAACATCGAAGCCAATATTTGGGCGGACAAGGTAGACGAATGTTTCCAACGCGACTCTGTGCTTACACATCGTTATCACCATGTAATGGCCGATGGTAAGTGGAATCACATCATGAGTCAACACCACATTGGCTATCGTAGCTGGCAAGAGCCACGCCGTCAGACAGCACCACGTACTACCCGAGTACCAGAACCACGTATTGCACCAGCACCTCCTGTATATCAAGAAGCTGATGGCTATGTATCTGTACTTGCCGAAAACTTCACACGCCGCATGAATGGTACTAACACACAATGGGTGGTTATTCCTAACCTTGGACGCGAAGGTTCGGCCATCACTACACAACCATATACCAACACTCCCGATGCGGAAATGTACTTGGAATATGACTTTGTGAGCGACAAACTCGGTGAAGCTACCGTACACATTGTGTGCTCGTCTACATTGAACTTCAACGATTACAACGGTATGCGCTATGCAATCAGCATTGATGGAGGCGAAGAACAAATAGTAAACATCAACGGACATTATCGCGGTGAGTTAGGCAGATGGCAATCTGAACATGTTATCTCTACTAGCACCAAGCATCAAATAGAGAAGAAAGATAAGCACACTTTGCGCATTCGTCCATTGGATCAATCGTTAGTATTACAAAAGGTAATGATTGACTTTGGCGGTCTGAAACGCTCGTACTTGGGCGCACCACAAAGCAACGTAGTGAAATGAATCTATTAGGAAGAAGCAAAGAAGAAGTACTTAACACGCTAACCCACTTGGTTGGCGTGTTATTTACGCTTTCAATGGCATGGCTCATCTTAAAGTTGAGCTATGAAGCCAATTGGAAGCATGCCTTTGGAGTAACATTCTTTACTTGCGGCATGCTGATTATGTACGCATGTAGCACCTTGTATCATTGGTGGAAGCCAGGCAAAGGAAAACGTGTGTTGCGACTACTCGATCACATTGGCATCTACATCATGATAGCCTCATCGTACACACCCATTTGTATTGGTATAGTAGGTGGTGCATTAGGATGGGTTGTATTTGGATTACTTTGGGCTGTTGCTATTGGAGGTACTTTTTATAAAATATTTCTTCTTGGCCGCTACCCTCGCCTATCACTCATATTATATTTATTGATGGGATGGAGTGTAGTGCTGATTGGTAAACCAGTGTTCGAAGCTATGCCGGCATCCGCTTTGTGTTGCATCTTAGCCGAAGGCATCTTCTATACATCGGGTACTTACTTCTATGCACACGATACACGGAAGTATTATCACGCTATTTGGCACCTGTTTGTATTGCTTGGAAGCATTGCACATTGGACAGCTATTTTATTAGTTCTTTACGAAATCAGTTAGCATTGTGCCAAGCAAAATAAGTATAAACAATAATATTGTAAACTAAAAACATTAAAAAATAAACTTTTTATTTTGTTGTACATGTAGGTTGCATTATCTTTGCAGCGTTTTTTAGAAGAATAGAAGAAAAAATGGTTCTATTGAAAGAGATTAAGGAGTTAATTGCAAATGGCGAAATAGAAATAGCTTTGCAAGATTTGGATGAATATCTAAACACCGACAATCCACACAAAGACGAGGCTTACTATCTTAAGGGAAATGCCTACCGAAAACTTAGCAACTGGCAACAGGCATTAAACAATTATCAAAAAGCTATCGACTTGAATCCGGAAAGTCCTGCCGCCGAAGCGCGACAAATGGTGATAGATATCTTAAACTTCTTCAATAAAGACATGTACAATCAATAAGCTAACTAATAACTCTATAAAATA
>JAFYML010000050.1 GCA_017556595.1 Bacteroides sp. | reverse complement strand
GTAACCAGAGATAGAAATTGAGTTAAACTTAGGCATCTTCTGTGAAGTATATTCAAAGATGTCAGAGATAATCTTCATTGAGAATGCAGGTGGGTAGATGTATGTGTTACGCACCATGAATTCCTTCAAGATATCGTTTTGGATTGTACCAGCCATTTCTTCCAACTTAGCACCTTGTTCCAATCCGGCATTGATATAGAATGCCATAACCGGCAACACGGCACCATTCATTGTCATTGATACAGACATCTTGCTCAAAGGAATGCCATCGAACAATACTTTCATGTTTTCCAATGAACAGATAGAAACACCTGCCTTACCAACGTCACCAACCACGCGTTCATGGTCTGGGTCATAACCGCGGTGGGTAGCCAAGTCAAATGCTACAGACAAACCTTTTTGACCACTTGCCAAGTTACGACGATAGAATGCGTTTGACTCTTCAGCAGTAGAGAAACCTGCGTATTGACGAATTGTCCAAGGACGCAATGTATACATCACTGAATAAGGGCCACGAAGATAAGGAGGAAGACCTGCCGCATAACCGAGGTGTTCCATGCCTTCAAGATCTTCTTTTGTATAAACAGGCTTCACTTCGATGTGTTCCGGCGTTTTCCAGTCAGCGCTGATGCCGTTAGCCTTTTGCCACTCTTTACCATCAACGGGTTGGAAAGCAGCATAGATATCGATGTTTTTAAAATCTTTTCTCATGGTTACTTCAACAATTTAGCATTATACTCTTTCAATGTTTCAAGTACGTTGCAACGTACGTGGATGAAGTTCTCGATGCCTGCAGCTTGAAGTTCGTCCATGCAAGCAGGAGCACCCGCTACAATAAACATGGCACGTCCATCGAGTGCTTTGAATGCAGGCACTGCATATTCTGCGTATTCGTCATCGCTTGAGCAAAGTACTACGATGTCGGCACCGGCCTTCATTGCAGCCTCTACACCTTCTTCTACGGTTGGGAAACCGAGGTTGTCGATTACTTCATATCCGGCACATGCCAAGAAGTTGCATGAGAATTGAGCGCGAGCTTGACGCATAGCCAAGTTACCGATAGTAAGCATAAATGCCTTAGGACGCTTAGCCGATGCTTCTGTTTCCAAACGCAAGGCTTCGAATTGGCTTGCAGCACGGTCGAATGTCAATGTATCGCAATCCTTTTCGCATGCATTTTGATCGCCACAGCAGCATTTGCATTCTGCAGGTTTCTTTTCGCCAGCCTTTTCGGTGAAGTTAGGGAATTGGTTTGTACCCAACAACACTTCGCGACGCTTAGCCACTGCAGCATGACGATTTGCATTGCTTTCGTTTACAGCTGCTTGTACCTTACCTGCCTTAACAGTTGCTTCGAAACCGCCTTCTTCTTCGATAGCGAGGAAGAGTTCCCAAGCTTGCTTAGCAATAGCAACAGTGAGGTTTTCGATATAGTATGAACCTGCAGCAGGGTCGATAACCTTGTCGAAGTGTGACTCTTCCTTCAACAACAATTGTTGGTTGCGAGCCATACGTTCAGAGAATTCATCTGGAGTAGCATAAGTCTTGTCGAATGGAGTAACTGTCATTGAATCTACACCAGCCAAAGCAGCACTCATGGCTTCGGTTTGTGTACGAAGCAAGTTCACATGAGCATCGAACAAGGTGAGGTTGAACGATGAAGTCTCTGCGTGAATCTTCATCTTAGCTGCACATTGGCAAGCAGGAGCATATTGAGCTACGATGTTTGCCCACAACATACGAGCAGCACGGAATTTTGCAATTTCCAAGAAGTAGTTAGAGCTGATACCGAAGTTGAACTTGATGTTCTTAGCTACAGTGTCAATATCCAAACCTGCTTCGGTCAATTGAGTGAGGTATTCATTACCCCAAGCCAATGCATAACCCAATTCTTGGAAGATGTAAGCACCAGCGTTGTTCAATGTCAATGCGTTTACATTGATTACGCGATACTTAGGAAGTGCAGCTGTTGCTTCGATAAGTGCCTTAGCAGTTTCTGCCATGTTGCCTTTCATCTTACCCTTAGCAAGCATCTTGTTGTAGTAGTCGTAGTTGATTGAACCTTGCAACTTGTTCAAATCGTAACCCTTACCTTGGAAGTAAGCTACCAACAAGTTGGCCAACTCTACTACATGTCCTTGACAAGTAGAGAAGTTCAATTCTACACATTCAGCGCAAATATCCTTCAAAAGTGTTTCGATGTATGCAGCATCCAACTCTTTTGCCTTTACGCGGAACGAGAGTGAGTCAATACCTTTGTTCAGGATATCCAAAGCCTTTGCATTAGCTTCCTTTGGACATTCTACGTTGATTTCTTGACGAACCAACCACTCATTGTTGTTTTTCTTGGTACCACGAAGATAAGGGAATTCACCGGGTAGTGCATCCGTTGTCTTCAGTCCTTCAAGGTCTTCTAAACGGTAGAAGGGTTTTACCTTGAAACCTTCGTTTGTTTTCCAAACGAGTTTCTTCTCAAAATCAGCGCCTTTAAGGTCGGCTGTTACTTTCTCCATCCATGTTTCGGTAGAGGTTGGAGCAAAGTCTGAGAAGAGTCTTTCTTTACATTCTGCCATAGTTTATTTTAATTAGTAAAAAACGTTCGTACATTTTGTCAAACAAATGACGTGCAAATATAGTGAATAACTTCTAAGGAAAAGATTTTTTATAAAAAAAATCACTATTTGCATTTACTTATTGCGTAATTTGGAGTGTTTTTCGGATAAAACTTTCAATAAAATCGACCGTAGCATCGATACCCAGTTGCGATGAGTTGATGCAAAGGTGATAACTTTCGGCTCTTCCCCATCGCTTGTTACTATAGTAATTGTAGTATTCGGCACGGCGTTTATCGGCCTTTTCGATGAGATTGCGAGCTTCTTGCGGCGTAACACCATTCTTTTCGCAAATACGTGCAATGCGGTCATCGATGGATGCCGAAATGAAAACGTTTAAGCAACGAGGATGGTCGCGCAAGATATAGTCGGCACAACGGCCAACGAACAAACACGATTTTTCATTGGCCAATTGACGAATAACATCGCTTTGCACCTTGAAAAGCGAATCGTTATCCAAGCAACTACCAAGCGGCATAGCGCCTTCGCTAACAAAGGGTATGCGCATACTTATCAAACCGCCCATGAATCCACTTGAAGGGCGTTCGTCAACCTTCTCGAAACATTCAGGACAAAGGCCACTCTCTTCCGATGCTAATTTCAATAACTCCTTATCGTAAAAGGTTATACCTAAGCGATTGGCCAACTTCTCGCCTACTTCGCGTCCGCCACTACCTAGTTGGCGGCCAATATTGATAACAAAATTGCTTTTCATGAGTTATATTTTTTGAGTTTCTGAATGTTTTTTAAAATAGTTGAATTGCCACCACAACATGCAAGCGGCTATAATGCTCGAGATTAAATCGGATAGTGGCATTGAGTACCATACACCGCTCAAACCAAAGAAATTGGGTAATATCAACAATGCTGGTACCAATATCAGTAATTGGCGAGTAAGCGACAAGAAAATGGCCTTACTTGCCATGCCTATACTTTGAAAGAAGTTAGATGTTACCATTTGGGAACCTACTATTGGAAAGACTAGTACGGTAATCGTCAAACCATGAGCGGCAATGTCTATCATCTCGGCATCGGACGTAAAAATACTTACCAACGCACGAGGGCATAGCAAGCCTAAGAGGAAAGCGAATGTTGTGAAACAGGTAGCATAGATAATAGTCATCTTCAGCACTTGGATAACGCGCGAAAACTGGCGAGCACCAAAGTTATATCCGGCAATGGGCTGCATACCTTGATTCAATCCCATAACCACCATAACTACCATAAACACAAGCCTATTCACAATGCCGTATGCACCAACAGCATAATCGCCTCCATAGCGATTCAAGCCTTTATTTATCAAAATAACGATTAAACAAGAGGCTACATTCATCAAGAAAGGCGAAAGGCCGATAGCTAATGAATTGAAAACAATTTTTCGTTTCAAACGGAATATTCCCTTGCTGAAATGTAAAAGTTCTTCTTTATTACTAAACAACTTTAGCAACCATACTAACGAAACAAATTGAGCGATTACAGTAGCAATAGCCGCACCGCGGATACCCCAATCAAACCAGAAGATAAAGATGGGGTCGAGAATCGTATTGATAATCACCGTTGCAATAGTAGCATACATGGCTTGTTTGGGATGACCAGACGAGCGAAGTACGGCATTCAATCCCAAATACATATGGGTGATAATGTTACCAAGCAGGATTATCTGCATATAAT
>JAFYML010000005.1 GCA_017556595.1 Bacteroides sp. | reverse complement strand
GTATGTAGAAATCAACGAAAACAAGTGCGAAGGCATGATACCGATGCGCGACTTGGATGATGACTACTACGAATTCGACGAAAAGAACTATTGCCTACGCGGACGACGCAAACGCAATACATACAGCTTGGGCGATGAACTAACCATACGTGTGGCGCGTGCCAACTTGGAAAAGAAACAATTAGACTTTGAATTGGTAAAATTATAAATAATGATTAGCGATTAGTGTTTAGTGATTAGTAACCACCGAATGGTTTCCACTAAACGTTAATCATTAATCACTAAACACTAAAAAATGAACATCGTATTTTTAATCGGAGGACTTCTCCTGATTCTTTGGGGAGCCAATGCTTTGACCGACGGAGCATCGTCGGTGGCTAAGCGATTCAACATTCCCGACATTGTAATTGGTCTGACCATCGTGGCATTCGGTACATCGGCACCGGAACTGACCGTCAGCGTATCATCGGCTTTGAAAGGCAGTGCCGACATGGCCATCGGTAATGTGGTGGGAAGTAACCTCTTCAATACACTGATGATTGTGGGTGTAACGGCTATGGTTGCTCCTATCATGGTGACACGCAATACACTGCTGAAAGAGATTCCACTTTGCATATTGGCATCGTTGGCACTCTTGATATTTGCCAACGATAGTATATTGAATGGAACTTTCGAAAACACCATAGGCATTTCGGACGGACTTATTTTGCTCTGTTTCTTTGCCATCTTCTTGAGTTATACGTTTGCCATTGCCGGCAACGGACAATCGGGAAACAACGACAACGATGGTGAAGAAATAAAAGTTTTGCCCATTTGGAAATCGGTACTCTTTATTTTGGGTGGATTGGCCGCACTTATCGGTGGTGGTAGCCTATTTGTAGATGGCGCAAGTGGCATTGCTCGCAGCCTTGGTGTAAGCGAATCAATTATTGGTTTGACGTTGGTTGCCGGTGGTACTTCGTTGCCCGAATTGGCCACCAGTGTAGTAGCTGCTTTGAAGAAGAATCCTGAAATGGCCATTGGTAATGTGGTGGGTAGTAACTTGTTCAACATCTTCTTCGTATTGGGTTGCTCGGCCAGCATCACACCGCTTCACTTGGCAGGAATCACCAACTTCGACCTATTGGTACTGGTAATCTCGGCTGTCTTGTTATGGTTGTTTGGTGTATTCTTTGGCAAACGCACCATTACCCGCTTGGAAGGTAGCATCTTGGTGTTGTGCTACGTAGCCTATACAGCTACATTGATTTATATGCTATAAAAAGAGAGAAGCAATAGAAAAATAGTTATCTTTGTCACCAAATTGATTAACAATAAGTATCACAATGAGTTCGCTGAACTTTACTAACATCTTGACACAAACCGTTGATGAGCTGTCGGAAAGCACATCATACGAAGGACTGATTCGCCAACACACAGATGGCAATCCACTGCCTTCAGGAGCCATGTTGTGCGAAATTGTCGAGTTGGCTCGTGCCATTCTTTTCCCCGGCTACTTCGGCAATGCTACACTAAACAGCCGTACCATAAATTATCACATTGGCGTGAATGTGGAACGCCTAATGGAGTTACTGACTCAACAAATTCTGGCCGGTTTGTGTTCGGTAGAGGAGAACAGCAACCGAGCTTGCGATGAAGAATTACGTTTGAAAGCAGCCAATTTATCGGCATCGTTCATCGCTCATTTACCCCAAATCAGAAAACTACTTGCCACCGATGTGGAAGCAGCATACAATGGCGACCCCGCAGCTACAAGCTACGGTGAGGTCATTTCTTGCTATCCTGCCATAAAAGCCATCAGCAACTATCGCATTGCACACCAATTGCGCGAACTGGGCGTACCCTTGATTCCACGCATCATCACCGAGATGGCGCATAGCGAAACTGGGATTGATATTCACCCGGGCGCACAAATCGGTTCGCACTTCACCATCGACCATGGTACAGGTGTAGTAATTGGCGAAACCTGTATCATTGGCAACCATGTGAAGCTATACCAAGGCGTAACGCTTGGTGCAAAAAGTTTCCCATTGGACGAAGACGGCAAGCCCATCAAAGGTATTCCCCGCCACCCCATATTGGAGGACGATGTCATTATCTACTCGAATGCTACCATCTTGGGACGCATCACCATTGGCAAGGGTGCCACAGTGGGAGGAAATATTTGGGTGACACAAGATGTTGCCCCCGGAGACAGAATTGTACAACGTAAATAAACGATACGCACACACCTATGCAATCATTTGAAATGATAGCCAAGACCTTTCAAGGGTTGGAAGAGATCCTGGCAACCGAATTAACAGCACTTGGAGCCAACGACGTACAGATAGGACGAAGAATGGTTTCGTTCAGTGGAGACAAAGAGATGATGTACAAGGCAAACTTCTGCTTGCGTACAGCAATCCGCATCCTGAAACCTATCAAGCATTTCAAGGCAAATAACGCCGACGAAGTGTATAGCAAGATTCAGGAAGTTCATTGGGAAGATTTTTTGACTACAGAGAAAACATTTGCCGTAGAGCCAACTATCTTCAGCCAAGAGTTTCGCCATAGCCGCTTTGTGGCCTACAAAGTGAAGGATGCTATTGTGGACTATTTCCGCGAAAAGACCGGCGAACGTCCAGGCGTGCGTGTAAACAATCCGGATGTACTGATTAACATTCATATCGCAGAGAATGATTGTACGCTATCGCTCGACTCGAGTGGCGAATCGTTGCATCGTCGTGGATACAGACAAGAGGCTGTAGAGGCTCCTCTGAATGAAGTGTTGGCGGCAGGTATGATTATGATGACCGGTTGGAAAGGTGAATGCGACTTGATTGACCCTATGTGCGGTTCGGGAACCATCCCCATCGAAGCAGCATTGATAGCCAAGAACATTGCGCCGGGTATCTTCCGCAAGGGTTATGCTTTTGAAAAATGGCCCGATTTCGATGCTGAATTGTTGGACAATATCTACAACGACGATAGCCAAGAGCGCGAATTTAAGCATAAGATTTACGGATACGACAATAACCCTGCAGCCAACCTAATTGCCACAAACAATGTGAAAGCTGCCGGATTGAGCAAGGATATTGTACTGAAACTGCAAGCCTTCCAACAGTTTGAACAACCTAAAGAAAAATCCATCATCATTACCAACCCACCTTATGGTGAACGTATCTCGACAAACGATTTGTTAGGATTGTATCAAACCATTGGCGAACGATTGAAACATGCCTTTGTAGGCAATGAAGCTTGGATTCTTTCGTATCGCGACGAATGTTTCGATCAAATCGGATTGAAAGCAACCCAACGAATTCCATTGATGAATGGCTCCTTAGATTGTCAATTCCGCCAATATGAAATATTCGATGGTAAATACAAAGCTTTCCGCTCTGAGGGCGAAAAATTGAATAAGACAGAGAAAACATATAAGCCGCGCAAGGCCTTCAAGCCCGAAGATAGAAAGGGACAAAAAGCCGACTCTAAAAATCAATCGTCCAAAAATCGTCCTTTTACTCGCAAGCCTTACGGCACTGCCTATAATCAAGAAAACGAGAATGGTTTCTATCGTTGCCCACGAAACGAATCCTATCCCGACCGTAAACGCCGCGAAACCAAAGAGAATAGAAAAGGAGAATAATTGTTTAGCTATGAAATATAACTTATTCAGTATTATTACAGCTATTATGTTTAGCACAACAACGATGGCACAAACGTTGAAGATGCCCACATTGGAAGACCTTATCCCTGGTGGAGAGACTTACCGCTATGCCGAAAGCATGTACGGATTGCAATGGTGGGGCGATACAGCCATCAAGCCCGAAATAGATTCGTTGTTTGCCATCGACCCTGCCACCGGCGAAGAGACGCTTCTCTTCACTCGCCAAAAGATGAACATTGCATTGGAAGCCGCAGGCATCAAGCCCATCAGCAGTTTGTACAATGTTTCATTCCCTTGGCCGGGCGATACACAAGTATTACTTCCGGCAAGTTCGCAATATGCTATCTATGATTGGGTAACAGGCGAGGCTAGCAAGCGCGATGAACTTCCAACAAGAGGAGTGGCAAACTTTGATTATCACACTCATAGCGACAACGTAGCCTATACCATTGGCAACAACCTATATGTGAACGGCCAACAAGTGACCAACGAGCCCGAAGGTATTGTTTGCGGACAAAGCGTACACCGCAACGAATTTGGCATCAGCAAAGGTACTTTCTGGAGCCCCAAGGGACATCTGCTTGCCTTCTACCGCATGGACGAAAGCATGGTGACACAATATCCGTTGGTAGATATCACCGCCCGCGTGGGTGAGGTAAACAATGTGCGTTACCCCATGGCCGGCATGACCAGCCACCAAGTAACTGTAGGTATTTACAATCCTCGTACCCAACAAACCATCTATCTGCAAGCAGGCGACCCTACCGACCGCTACTTTACCAACATCAGTTGGAGTCCGGACGAAAAGAGCCTTTTCCTCATCGAGGTGAATCGCGACCAGAATCATGCCAAATTGTGCGAATACAGTGCTGAAAATGGCGAACTGCTAAAGGTTATCTACGAAGAAACACATTCAAAGTACGTAGAACCTGAACACCCCATCATCTTCTTGCCTTGGGACGAAACGCAATTCATCTACCAAAGCGAAAAAGATGGATACAATCACATCTATCTGATGAATAAAGAGGGAAACATCAAAGCACTAACCACTGGTAATTGGTTGGTACAAGAGGTGTTGGGCTTCAACAACAAGAAGAAAGAGGTTATCATTCTTAGCACCGAACAATCGCCGTTGCAATCGAATATCTATAGTGTGAACATCAAGAATGGCAAGCGCACCTTGTTGGGCAATGCCGAAGGTGTACATAGCGCACTACTCTCTGCATCGGGCACATACTTGATAGACACTTATCAAACCCCTACCGAAGCACGCATCTCGGAAATTATTCCCAATGGAAAAGGCAAGGCTATTCGCTTACTCACTGCAGCCAATCCGTATGCCGACTTCATAATGCCAAGTGTAGAAACAGGCACTATCAAGGCCGCCGATGGTGTGACAGATTTATATTATCGCCTCATCAAACCGGCCGATTTCGATCCTAACAAAACATATCCAGCCATTGTTTATGTATATGGAGGTCCTCATGCACAGATGATAACCAACGGCTTTATGCACAGTGCAGGAAAGTGGGATCTTTACATGGCCAACAAAGGATACATTCTGTTTACACTCGACAACCGAGGAAGCGACAATCGTGGATTTGAGTTTGAAAGCGCTACCTTCCGCCAATTAGGTGTTGAAGAGGGTAAAGACCAAGTGCTGGGTGTTGAGTTCTTGAAATCGTTGCCATACGTTGATGGCAATCGCATTGGTGTACATGGATGGAGCTTTGGCGGACACATGACCACCGCATTGATGCTTCGCTATCCCGAAATCTATAAGGTAGGTGTAGCCGGTGGACCGGTTATTGATTGGGGCTACTACGAAGTAATGTATGGCG
>JAFYML010000049.1 GCA_017556595.1 Bacteroides sp. | reverse complement strand
CTAATTTTTAAGATTAATTAATTAATTAAATTACTATTATTTTTTATTATTTATTGTTTCAGTTTTCATATCAGTTTTCATCTCCATGCGGAGAGACGGGGATTCGAACCCCGGATACCCTTTTGGGGTATACACGCTTTCCAGGCGTGCCTCTTCAACCACTCGAGCACCTCTCCAATAGGCACATTTCTGAAATCGGGTGCAAATTACGAAAAAAATACGATATAGCAGCGATTTCAGCTACAAATGTATTCTTTTTTTTTCTCTTACACACCATATCTTTAATTTTTATATCAAATAAAAACCAAAAATTAATAAACTTTAAAACCTTTGAGGGGTTTATCAGCCCTTTTCGAAGAGTTTTAAAGCATTTGTCGAGGTTATTTCGGCCACTTTTTCCGGTGACGTTTGATAAATCTCGGCAATTTTGTTCATTGTATCTTTTACAAATGCGCTTTCGTTTCGCTTTCCCCTATTGGGTACTGGCGTTAAGTAGGGCGCATCTGTTTCAATGAGCAATCTTTCAATCGGCGTATGTTTCAACACATCGGGTAAAGTCGATTTTTTGAAAGTCACTACTCCGTTTATGCCTATGTAAAAGTTGGTAAACTCCAACAGTTGTTTCATTTCCTCCTCATTACCGGTAAAGCTATGAAAGACTCCTTTCAACGCTGTTTGCCGATATGGTTTTAACACCTTATATATATAATCAAATGCTTCACGCGCATGAATCACAATTGGCAAATCGTATTGCAACGCCCACTCTATTTGTTGTTCGAAGGCTATCAATTGTTCGTTCAAATAGGTTTTATCCCAATATAAATCTAAACCTATTTCACCGATGGCTACATAGCGTTTTGCATTTTCGTCCAATTGCTGATGTACTATTTCCAATTCTTGAAGATAGTTTTCATCAACAGATGTTGGATGCAACCCTATCATCGGGAAGCAATAATCGGGAAACATATCACATGTTTTCAATAGCGGTTCGATAGTTGTACTATCTATGTTTGGCATAAAGATATGCGAAACACCTGCTTGCTTTGCACGTTGTATCACCAACGGCAAATCGTCGGCAAATTCTTCCAGAAAGAGATGAGCATGCGAATCAATTAAGTTCATCTTTATGCTGGTTTTGTTTCACCGGTTCTATAATAGTATACCAATCCATAATCCCTACACATATCCAATCGTTTTTCGTTGGGAGTTATGTTTTCGTATTTCTTTTCCACTTGATTCCACACATCCAAGATCAAAGCATCGGCTTCTTCACGCATAGCAGCGAGTGTTTCCAAACTACGAGTAGTAGCTAATTGCAAATCTTTCTGTTTTTCGTAGCTTTGCATAAAGATGTCGAAATGCACTTTAACCTTCGCTATCGTTGGATTGTAGATAGGCACACCACCCAATGACATACGTTTTTGCTCGCCTGCAATCACCTTTGTACCCCACTCTGCCATATTAGCATCGGTTGTTAAATCGGGTACAATATGATTCCGCACATCTAATCCGTAATAATCTTTATGAGCGGCTTTAATTTCTGCACGTATAACAGCTAAGTTTAACACTTGGATAAAATGGGAGAGGTATAAGCGTGCCATCTTCGCGTTAGCCGCATGTTTACGTCCTGCTTTCGATTGTTGTTCGAAACATTCTACGTAAAAGGTATGAGCTGCATCGAATTTCGTCAAGAAATTGCGCACCAACGAAAGCGACTTCAACGAGAAAGCCAAATCGTACACATTCAAGGTTTCTCCTTTTTGTACGATGGCACTCAGTGCTCTTATTCGTGCTTGGTCGGTATTTGGCAATCGTCTGTATGGCATACTGATGGATTATACTTCTCTATTCATCAAATCATTCATTAACTGTTTGATTTGTTGTTTATTAATCTCTGGCACATTCAGCGCAGCAAGTCTTTTTTCGGCTTGCAATGTGTAGGCCAATATGCGTTGTTCGCACATTGCTTTTACGCCTATTTGATTGTAGAGTGAAGTTACTGCTTCGATTTTTTGTTGGGGGTCATAGTTTTCTTTGGCAATCCACTCGTTCAGTTGTTGCAACTGAGTATCATTTGCATTTGCCAAAGCTTGAATCAAAAGATATGTTTTCTTGTTGCATAAGATGTCTCCACCAATATTTTTTCCAAACACTGAAGTATCACCGTAAACATCCAACAAGTCATCTTTCAATTGGAAGGCCAATCCTAAGTTGATGCCAAAATCATATAGGCAATCGGCGTCTTCATCGGAAGCGCCGGCCATAATTGCACCAATCTTCATGCTTGCGGCCAAAAGAACAGATGTTTTCAAACGAATCATTTCCAGATATTCGTTTTCTTCAACATCGTTGCGTTGTTCAAAATCCATGTCCATCTGTTGTCCTTCGCATATCTCCAATGCTGTTTGATTGAAGATATCCATCAGTTTCTTCAAATGCTCTGTGGGGCATTGGGCCATATACTGATAGGCCAACACCAACATTGCATCGCCCGAAAGGATAGCTGCATTATCTCCCCAAATGCGGTGAACGGTTTCCTTTCCACGGCGTTTGTCGGCTCTATCCATTAGGTCGTCGTGCAGCAATGTATAATTGTGATACACTTCGATAGCCGTTGCCGGGTTATATACCGCTTCCACATCATCGCGATACAAGTTATAAGCCATCATCATCAGCACAGGACGAATTCGTTTTCCGCCCAAAGCGAGAACATAGCTTATGGGATCGTATAAAGCTTGTGGAGGACGTGCATATTGCAGATTAGCAATATGAGCATTGATTTTTTCGAGCAATTGGTTGGGTGCGAACATAGAAATGTTTTGCAAATAGGAGTGTAATATGAAGAGAGGCTGCTTTGGGGGCAGCCTCTCAACTTATTATTGTTTTATTACTGCAATCTGAACATTACAGGAACAGTGAAGCGACAACGTACAGCTTTACCTTGTTGCTTACCAGGTTTCCACTTAGGCATACCTGCGATTACGCGGAGAGCTTCCTTATCCAAGTAAGGGTCAACACCACGCATTACCTTTGCATCTACGATACTACCGTCGCGGTTTACAACGAATTGTACGATTACACGACCTTGAGTACCATTTTCTTGTGCAATAGGAGGATACTTAATGTTCTTGCTCAAGTATTGCATCAAACCAGACATACCACCGTTAGGGAATTCGGGTTGTTCTTCTACAACTTCGAAAATTACGTTTTCTTCTGGTTCTTCTTCCTCTTCAACAGGAGCAACATATTTAATTTCCACTTGTTGACCCAATTCTTCGGTAGAAGCAATAGTAGTTTCTTCTACTTCAGCATCGTTTTCTACGATAGTCAACTCTTCAACCACTTGTTCCTGTGGTGGTGGAGGTGGAGGTGTTACCTCTTCTGGTTGTTCTGTGATAGGAATTTCAATTTCCTCTTCAAGCACAAGATCGGAAAGCGCACCGCTCAAGTCCACCTTTACATCACGTTTCGACCACTCGAAAGCAACGAACATGACACCAAGGATGATAACATAACCGATGAGCATCCATGTAGACTTTTTGTTCTCCAAGTCTGCCTTTCTGGTTTTCTTAATTTCCATAGTTTATATTATTAAATTTTTTAGTGTTTCTCATTTGGGAACAAATATAGGACTTTTCTAACAAATGTCCATACCTAAATGGATTTTTTACACAAATAAGGCTATATTTTTATTTTTTTTAATTCTTTCCAAGCAAACTTTTGCTTTTTGTGCCCACAAATGTAGTGAGATATTTTAAAATTCGCGTATCTTTGGCAAAAATATTTTGGGTTAAGGGAAAAATAATTTTCACTTAAGGGAAAAGATATTTTTCATGAAGCATATATATAATAAGGTGTAAATCTAAAAAACAATAAATATGAAAAAAATAACAATTGCAATCGACGGTTTTTCATCGTGCGGCAAAAGCACGATGGCCAAAGACTTGGCGCGTGAGATAGGATACATTTATATTGATAGCGGTGCTATGTATCGCGCCGTCACACTCTATTGCATTGAAAACGGCCTTGTCGATGGCAAGGAAATCAATACCGCCAAGTTGAGAGAAGCAATGAAGGATATCAGCATCAGTTTTCAATTGAATGCCGAAACCGGACGCCCCGACACTTATCTAAATGGTGCGAACGTAGAAAGCAAGATTCGTACTATGGAGGTTTCTTCACTTGTTAGTCCTGTAGCTACACTCGACTTTGTACGCGAAGCTATGGTAGCGCAACAACAAGCCATGGGTAAAGAAAAAGGTATCGTAATGGATGGACGCGACATTGGTACAACCGTCTTCCCCGATGCCGAGCTAAAGATATTTGTAACTGCTTCGGCCGAAATTCGTGCTCAACGCCGATACGACGAGCTTAAAGCCAAAGGTCAAGAGGCCAGCTACGAAGAGATATTAGAGAACGTTAAGCAACGCGATTTCATCGATCAGAATCGGGAGGTCAGCCCATTGAGAAAGGCAGACGACGCGATACTATTAGACAATAGCAACCTAACCATTGCCGAACAAAAGGAGTGGTTAATGAAGCAATTTGAATTAGTGATTAGCGATTAGTGGTTAGCCATGAAAATTGAAATAGACGAAGGTTCGGGGTTCTGCTTTGGTGTAACAACAGCTATCAACAAAGCAGAAGAGGAATTAGCAAAGGGCGGTATCCTCTATTGCTTAGGGGATATTGTACACAATAGCCGAGAGGTCGAACGCCTAAAAGCCATGGGATTGATTACGATCAATCACGACGAATTCAGCCAATTGCGCCATGCAAAGGTATTGCTTCGCGCTCATGGCGAACCACCTGAAACCTATGCCATTGCTCAAAGAAACGACATCGAGATTATCGACGCCACATGCCCCGTAGTGTTGCGTCTTCAAAAGCGCATCAAGCAAGAGTACGACTTGCCACAAGCAGGCGAAGAGAAGCAAATCGTTATCTATGGTAAGAATGGCCATGCCGAAGTTTTAGGTTTGGTAGGTCAAACCGCCGGCAAAGCCATCGTTATAGAGAAGTTGGAAGAGGCCAAACAACTCGACTTCAGCCGTAGCATCCGTCTATACTCGCAAACCACCAAGTCGCTCGAAGAGTTTCAACGCATCGTGGCATACATACAAGAGCACATTTCGCCCGATGTCACCTTCGAATACTACGACACCATCTGCCGCCAGGTAGCAAACCGCATCCCCAACATTCGTAAGTTTGCCGCCTCGCACGATGTAATACTCTTCGTTAGCGGCAAGAAAAGCTCGAATGGAAAAATCCTTTTCAACGAATGCCTCAGCATTAACCCTAACGCACACATCATTGATAGTGCCGAAGAGATAAACCCTGCATGGTTTCACAATGCCCAAAGCATAGGCATCTGTGGAGCCACTTCCACTCCCAAATGGTTAATGGAAGAGATTTATACCGCCGTCAATCATTTACTAAACAACAAATAGATTGTAGCAGATATGGGAAAATGACTTATCAAAACTTCATTTTCATTTGCATTTCCCCCTAACTTCATGTACATTTGCAAACAAAAAGAGATAAAAATTATGGCAAAGATAAATTGTATCGGAATCTTGACTTCGGGCGGTGATGCCCCAGGCATGAATGCCGCTATCCGTGCCGTCACCCGTGCGGCCATCTACAACGGATTGAGTGTTAAAGGTATCTATCGTGGATACAAAGGTTTGGTGACCGGAGAAATCAAGGAGTTCAAAAGTCAAAACGTAAGTAACATCATCCAACAAGGCGGTACTATCTTGAAAACCGCTCGTTGCAAAGAGTTTACTACTCCCGAAGGACGAAAGATTGCCTACGACAACATGAAAGCCGAAGGCATCGACGCATTGGTAGTAATTGGTGGCGATGGCTCGCTAACCGGCGCTCGTGTCTTTGCCGAAGAGTATGATGTACCTTGCATTGGCCTTCCCGGCACTATCGATAACGACCTTTATGGCACCGATACAACTATCGGCTATGATACCGCACTCAACACTATCCTCGATGCCGTAGATAAGATTCGCGACACGGCCACCTCGCACGAACGTCTCTTCTTCGTAGAAGTAATGGGACGCGATGCAGGCTTCTTAGCATTGAATGGTGCCATTGCAAGTGGTGCCGAAGCTGCTATCATCCCAGAGTTTAGCACCGATGTCGACCAATTGGAAGATTTCATCAAAAACGGTTTCCGCAAGTCGAAGAATAGTAGTATCGTGCTTGTTGCCGAAAGCGAACTTACCGGTGGTGCTATGCACTATGCCGAACGCGTAAAGAAAGAGTATCCCGAATACGATGTACGTGTTACCATCCTTGGCCACTTGCAACGCGGTGGTAGCCCTACGGCACACGACCGTATCTTAGCAAGCCGCCTTGGTGCCGCCGCTATCGACGCTATCATGGATGGCCAACGCAACGTTATGGTGGGCGTTCATCACGACGAGATAGTTTATGTACCCTTCAACAAGGCTATCAAGAACGATAAGCCTATCAAGAAGGAGTTAGTAAATGTATTAAGAGCACTTTCTATTTAGTGATTAGTGGTTAGTGATTAGTGATAAGCGAAAAAATCCGGATGGCTAACTAATCGCTTATCACTAATCACTCTTTTTTACCACCAAATCGTCATACCGGCCGAGAAACCTCGGAAGTCAGGGCCAAAGTCGGTATTAAGCACTTTGCAAGGTGAATACTTGGCATAAACACCTATTGAGCCAACACCGAAGGTAGCAAGTAAATCTACCGTTACGCGACTTTGATGCAAATCCTTAGCCGTCTCTTTCACTTTCTTCCCATCGAGGGTATAGCGTGTTTTCAAGCTGGCATGTGTATTGAAGTTCAATACCGGGCCAAAGCTGAAATCAATTTTGCGGTTAAAATCATAGTTCAGCATGAAGGGCATTGTCCAACTGAACACCTTCAAGCGTGAAAACTTCACTTCTGCACCTTCGGGATAATCGGCCAACTTCACTTGGTTATCTTCTTTAATGAAGCGTGTCAATCCAGTCATACGATAGTTTTTCCAATTCAATCCAACACCCCACGAGAAGCTAAGGCCGGTATAGTTTGGATAGTATCGCCACTCCAAGCGAGGCCCCATAAATTCGTACGAGGCACCCATATCTACATTCATACCTTCGGGGGCATTCAAGGCGGTTACCCATCCTATACCGAGGCCACCAAGACGCGCTTCATTACGATGACGACGCACCGGCATCTCCTTCTTCACAAAGGGAATATTGAAATCCCAATCTTTCGAATAATTCTCTATCACTACGGGAGAATCGAAAGCCGACATTTCAAAACGGGTACTTTTATTATCTTCCGTATTCTCCACTACCACCTTACGTATTTGGTCGTTATAGGTTCCTATTATCACCTTATCGGGATGTTCAAAGATAAGGGTATCTAACTTTTGTGCATTCATCTGCATGGTCATAGCCATCATGGCTACCATTAGCCAAAGATTTCTTGTTTTCATTCTTTTCAGTATTTTTATTTAAACATTTTTTCTATTTCATCAAGGGTGGCATAGCCTTCCATATAGACAAGAGTTACCTCATCGCGCTTCGCCTCTTTCTTTGCACTGGTGTTGCGATAGAAGATGTATCGTAATTTATCGTTATTGCGGGGAGGCAAGCAATAAAATCCGAAATACAATCGTTTACCTAAGGAAGCAGAATTCATTTCTACAGCATCCTCTGCATCCTTCAACAAGCGCTCTTCTATCTCAATGGCCTTATCGGGTGCATCTTTTAGGGTAATGCTTCGGAAGTATGTCAACTTGTAGGGTTTCAGTTTTTTCCCCTTCACCAATACCTCGGTTATATTTACCCGCTTTTGGTACTCTTTGTCAAAAAAGTCATTTATCAGCAACCCCTCTTGTGCTTGCATGGATAGCACAAGCATTAAGGCAAACAGGGTTAAATAGAGTCGTTTCATATCGTTCAGTTTTAGTTTTATTCTATGGTTTGAAATAGGTCACTCAATTGTTTTTCCATAATCATTTCCGGTTCTTCGTCGTTAACGGCCAACAAAGTTTCTTTCATCAAGCGCATCACTTCATCGTCATCGGTCAAGCGTTCACCATTCACGTATGCCACGCAGATATTTTCTTGTTGGTATTGCCATTGACGATATCCCCACGGCAAAGCTATCAGGAGGAAGATAGCCGCGGCGGCTACACGAGCATAAAGTGCAATGCGACGGGTGGCGGATGGCTTTGTGCGCACTTCGCTTGCCGCATGTTGCTTGCGGCCAACGGCCAAGTATCCCATCACGGCACGTAGCTCGTCGAAGTCGGGGTCGTTGGTGGTAGCGGCAAATTGCTTCAACTCGACTTCTTCTTGTCGGGTTGTGTCGGCTTCGAAGTAGCGTTCGGTCAGCGCTTTCCAGTATGCTTTATCCTTCATATATATTCCTCCTTTCTTGGTATGCTTCTCTTATTCGTTTTCTTGCTCGCGATAGGTTTACACGTACATTTTCTTGTGTCATCCCTACCCTTTCGGCTATCTCTGCCATTTCCAACTCTTCGTATTCGCGTAGGTGAAGTATTTGTTGTTGTACGGGCGATAGCTCTTTTTCGATGAGTAGTTTCAGTTGCTCGTATCGTTCTTGCCTTTCCATCTCCTCTACCGGCGATTCGCTTAGTCGTGTGTCACGTTCGGCATCGAATTCCGCCTCCTCGCGCGTTGTGCGTCGTCGCCATTTGTCTATGCTGAGGTTGCGCACCGTAGTCACTGCCATTGCTTCTGCCACTTGCGGTGTGTCCAAGCTATCGGCACGCGGCCATAGTCGACAGAAAGCATCTTGCAACACATCGTCGGCATCGTACGATGAATGCAAGTAGCTCGTGGCCATGTGCAACAAGCGTTTGCGTAAGCGTGTAAAGGTTGATATCAGGGTTTCTTCACTCATCTATTCGGACGTCTGTTCATTAGGGTAAACGAAGCAATCGTTATTTTGTAACAAAGAAAGTGAAAAAAATTATATCATTGAATGTTTTTTCATTGAAATAGG
>JAFYML010000048.1 GCA_017556595.1 Bacteroides sp. | reverse complement strand
GATTGTTGAGGAGAATGCAGAAGGCTTGACGCTCGACGTACCTCCTTATCGTGTAGACGTACAACGCGATTGCGATGTTATTGAGGACATCCTACGCATCTACGGATATAATAATGTGGAAATCCCCACAACCTTGAAGTCGAGCCTTACCGTTAAGGGCGAACACGACAAGTCGAATAAATTGCAAAACCTCATTGCCGAGCAATTGGTGGGTTGCGGATTCAACGAAATCTTGAACAACTCATTGACACGTGCCGCTTACTACGATGGTCTTGAATCGTTGGCACCACAAAATTTGGTGATGTTGATGAACCCCTTGAGCAACGACCTCAACGCAATGCGTCAATCATTGCTCTTCGGTGGCTTGGAAAGTATCAATCGCAATGCCAACCGCAAGAATGCCGATTTGAAATTCTTCGAATTTGGAAATTGCTACTTCTATAATACCGAAAAGAAAGATGCCGAAAAACCACTTGCTGCTTATAGCGAAGAGTATCACTTGGCACTTTGGGTAACCGGTAAGAAAGTCTCTAATTCATGGGCACATGCCGACGAAAATAGCAGTGTATATGAATTGAAGGCATACGTTGAAAATATCTTTGCACGCTTGGGCTTGTCTATGCGCAACCTTGTTGTAGGCGCATTAACCGACGATGTGTTTGCCACAGCACTCTCTGTTCAAACACGTGGTGGCAAACGATTGGCTACATTCGGTGTGGTTACCAAGAAGATATTGAAAGCATTCGACATTGACAACGAAGTATATTATGCCGACCTCAATTGGAAAGAGTTGATGAAGGCTATCAAGAGTTGCAAAGTAAACTTCACCGAGTTGACTAAGTTCCCTGCTGTGAAGCGCGACTTGGCATTGTTGCTCGACAAGAAGGTACAATTTGCTGAAATTGAAAAGATTGCCTACGAAACAGAAAAGAAACTGCTTAAATCAGTTGAGTTGTTCGACGTTTACGAAGGCAAGAACTTGGAAGCTGGCAAGAAATCGTATGCCGTTAGCTTTACGTTGCAAGACGAAAACGCTACACTGAACGACAAGCAAATCGATAAGATTATGCAAAAACTTATTGCCAACTTGCAAAACAAATTGGATGCGAAATTAAGATAATAACAAATAAAACAACATAATTATGGGAAGAGCATTTGAATATAGAAAAGCTGCAAAATTGAAAAGATGGGGACACATGGCAAAGACCTTTACCCGTCTTGGTAAACAAATCGCTATTGCCGTTAAGGCTGGCGGACCAGAACCCGACACTAACCCTACACTCCGTTCAATCATCGCCAACTGTAAGCGCGAGAACATGCCTAAGGATAACATCGAGCGTGCTATCAAGAACGCAATGGGTAAGGACCAAAGCGAATACAAGAGCATGACTTACGAAGGATACGGTCCTCACGGTATCGCTATCTTTGTAGATACATTGACCGACAATACTACACGTACTGTAGCCGATGTTCGTTCGGTATTCAATAAGTTTGGTGGTAACCTCGGTACAACCGGTTCGTTGGCATTCTTGTTCGATCACAAGTGCGTCTTTACTTTCAAAAAGAAAGATGGCATGGATATGGAAGAGTTTATCCTTGAAATGATTGACTTCGACGTGGACGAGGACTACGAAGAAGATGATGAAGAAGGTACAATCACTATCTATGGCGACCCTAAGAGCTATTCGGCTATCCAAAAGCATTTGGAAGAGGGTGGTTACGAAGATGTAGGTGGTGAGTTTACCTATATTCCTAACGACCAAAAGGATGTGACAGCCGAACAACGCGAAACTATCAACAAGATGGTAGAACGCTTGGAAGAGTTCGACGACGTGCAGACTGTATTTACAAATATGAAGCCAGAGGAGGTAGAAGAATAATATGTATAACTACCGCACCAAAGGCACGTGTAGTAGCAACATTGAATTAGAGGTCGAAGACGGAATCATCAAGGAGGTCGCTTTTTGGGGAGGATGCAACGGCAATCTGCAAGGCATCAGCCGATTGGTAAAAGGCATGCCTGTTGATGAGGTTATTAAGCGATTAGAAGGTGTGCGTTGTGGTATGCGCCCAACATCTTGTCCCGACCAACTTTGTAAGGCACTACACGAAATGGGATATTGATATAATCTTTATACGTTTGTAAAAGGGCTGTAAGCGTTTCAATAAACACTTACGGCCCTTTATTGTTTATAAAGCATATTGTCATGAAAAATCTACTGAAAGACTTGAAACGGACTGACCATAAGCGTCACTTGGGTGGATTGGATTTCTTCCGATACATAGGCCCTGGACTATTGGTTACAGTGGGATTTATAGACCCAGGTAATTGGGCATCCAATTTTGCGGCAGGTTCCGAATTTGGATATGCTCTGTTGTGGGTGGTTACACTATCTACAGTGATGCTGATTATCTTGCAACACAATGTTGCTCACTTGGGTATCGTAACCGGCTTGTGCCTGTCCGAAGCTGCCACCCAATACACTCCAAAATGGGTGTCGCGCCCTGTGTTGGCCACAGCAGTACTGGCCTCTATCTCCACTTCGTTGGCCGAGATATTGGGTGGTGCCATTGCACTGCAAATGATATTCGGCATACCGATTATTGCCGGTGCCATCCTGACTACATTGCTGGTGCTTATCCTATTGTTTACCAACTCCTACAAGCGCATCGAACGCGCCATCATTGGCTTTGTGTCAGTCATAGGTCTTTCGTTTATCTACGAACTCTTTTTGATAGATATCGATTGGCCGCAAGCGCTACGCAGTTGGGTGGTTCCCTCATTACCCGAGGGTAGTATGTTGGTGGTGATGAGCGTATTGGGAGCCGTTGTTATGCCCCATAACCTCTTCTTACACTCCGAGGTAATTCAGAGCCACGAATACAATAAGCAAGACGATGCCTCTATCCGCAAGGTACTGAAATACGAATTGTTCGACACCCTTTTCTCTATGATTGTGGGTTGGGCCATTAATAGTGCCATGATTTTATTGGCGGCAGCTACCTTCTTTAAGAGCGGTATTTTTGTTGAAGAATTACAACAAGCCAAGTCTTTGCTCGAACCTCTGTTGGGCAATAGTGCCGGCATGGTATTTGCCTTGGCGTTGCTCATGGCCGGTATCTCGTCCACCATTACCAGTGGCATGGCTGCAGGCTCTATTTTTTCGGGTATCTTTGGCGAGTCGTACAACATCAAAGACAGCCACTCACAAGTGGGTGTGGCACTCTCGTTGGGCATCGCTTTATTGCTGATATTCTGCATTGGAAACCCCTTTAAGGGCTTGCTCATTTCGCAGATGGTACTCAGCATCCAACTCCCCTTTACGGTATTCCTGCAAGTCGGCCTCACCTCTTCCAAACGCGTGATGGGTAAGTATGCCAATAGCCGTTGGAGCTCGTTTGTGCTTTATGCCATAGCAGCAATCGTAACGGCACTGAATATTATGTTGTTGTTTTCCGAAATTTTATAACAAGTTGTAGTATGGAAGAGAGAATAGAAAAAGCTGTTGCTTTGTTTAAGCAAGGATATAACTGCTCGCAATCGGTAGTAGCGGCGTTTGCCGATATGTATGGTTTTACCGAAGAGCAAGCATTGAAGATGTCGGCTTCGTTTGGCGGTGGCATTGG
>JAFYML010000047.1 GCA_017556595.1 Bacteroides sp. | reverse complement strand
TAACAATCCGAAAATATAGCATGCGAATGTTAAGCGTTATCGTTTAACATTCGCATGTTTTTTAGGTAAAAATTAGCCATTACTGATGATACCCCTTGGTCTTAAGTGATAACCGAACTTAGTATTAAGTTAAGATTAAAATAATAACACATTTTCCTCCGAAACACTTCGTAATTTTCTTATCCTCTGCACACTGAATTTTTGGTAGCTGCCGAGAAGAAAGTGTTTTGTGACTGAGAAAAATTAAAATACGGTATTTTAATTTTATGTAGTAGGTTAGTGATTTGTTTGTGCTATAAAACAAAAAATCCTCTGTGGGGGACAGAGGATTTTTGTGTGTGAATTGGGCGGAAATTACTTTTATTACCTACCACCCCGCCTAAAGGCACCCCTCCTTCTTGAAGGAGGGGAATTAGGAAATAGCTTTCTTGAAGGAGGGGAATTGAGGATGTTTTTATTCTAATTCCGAAAGGATAACTTCGCGTTCGCCACTTTCGGTTTCTTCGATGCTTACCTTCACGGTGTTGCCGGGGAGGAGTTCTTCGATGAGTTCGGGCCATTCGATGAAGCAGATGGCACCACTATAGAAGTAGTCTTCGTAGCCCATGTCGTACACCTCGTCAAGCTTCTTGATGCGGTAGAAGTCGAAGTGGTAAATCAACTCGCCGGCAAGGTCGGAACGGTATTCGTTCACGATGGCAAAGGTGGGGGAGGTAATGGTATCTTCTACGCCAAGCTCTTCGCAAATGGCTTTCACGAAGGTGGTTTTGCCGGCTCCCATTTTTCCATAAAAGGCAAACACGGTGTTGTCGCCCATATTGGCCACAAAGGTTTTTGCGGCTTCTTGAATTTTCTCTAACGATTCAATGCGGATAGTAGTGCTCATAGGTCTTATTTATTGTTTTTCTGCCGTAAATGTACGCGAAAAGTTTTGAATAGCTTGCATACGGCATAGATTATAATCGAGAAAAAGATGATTGAGGCTCCCGAAGGTACGTTCAGGTAGTACGAAAGCAGGAAACCGCCCAAACAACTGAGGTAGCCAATGCCGATAGATAACCAGATGATGTGCTTGAACGAGTGGGTGAAGAGATTGGCCGTGAGTTGCGGAATGGTGAGCAACGAGATGACCAATACAATGCCTACTAAACGCAAACAGCCCACAATGCATAGGGCTATGAGCATCATTAATAGGTATTCGAACAACCTTACGCGGATGCCTTGCGAGGCGGCAAACTCGCGGTCGAAGGCAATGGCTATTATTGGATGGAGGTAGAGGGCAAAGAAGAGGGTAGTTACTAAGGCAATAATGCCCAGGAAGAGGAGATCGGGCACAGCAATGGTCAGGATATTTCCAAAGAGGTAGGACGAAAGGTCGGGCGCAAAGCCGGGCGACAAATAGGTGAAGATAATACCCAAGGCCATGCCCAATGTCCAGAAGACGGCAATGGCCGAGTCTTCTCGCATCTCGCTTCGTTTGCTCAACCACTCCACACCAAAAGCCGAAAGTACAGCAAAGAGAGCTGCCGAAAGGATGGGGGAGATACCAGTATAGAGGCCAATGCCAATGCCGCCAAACGAGGCATGCGTCAGTCCACCGCTGATGAAAACCAAGCGCCGGGTTACGATATAGGTACCCACCATGCCGCAAACAATGCTTGCCAGCAAGCTACCTATCAAGGCATGTTGGAAAAAGGTGTATTGCAGTAATTCCATACTTAATGTATTCGTCGTTCGCCTACTATCAAGAACACTTCATCCTTAATGTTGTTTGGCAGAGCAATGCCACGAAGCTGAAGGCTACGTACCCATCCGGCTACATCGGTATCTTGCATGGTGTAGAACACATCGCGAAATTCGTCTTCGTCTTCAGCGGTATAGTCGTCGGGATTCAAGCCGATGAAACGATCCAACTCTTCGTCGTCGTAATAGACAATGCCTTTGCTGACAGCGGCTAACAGGCTGTCGCGTTCGCATGTTTCGTGCTGACCGCAACACTCTTCGTCCACCTCTACCACTTCGGGCATGGCGTCCAATTCGCCCCTCTCCACTTTCTTCTGCAAGTGGCGATAGCGGATGCTTCCGATGATGGCGGCAACAATGGCCAGAACGATGAGGCTTATAAGTAGTATTAACATGCTGATTCGTTTTCTATGATTGAAAAACCTGCTTGACGCAAGTGCTCCCAATAACTTGGGTAGGACTTGCTGACCACCTCGGGGTGGGCAATGGTAATTTCGCCTTGCACAAGG
>JAFYML010000046.1 GCA_017556595.1 Bacteroides sp. | reverse complement strand
TTCAACTACCTTAAGACTTTTACCCAAAAGTCTTAAGGTAGTTACCTAAAACTCCTAAGGTAGTTGATCAAAAGTCTTAAGGTAGTTGAAAGGGTGTGTAATTCAGTTCTTATAGTTAGTACGCATAGCAAGCATAATGGCTTCTCCAACGAGTGCAACATCGGCAAGTAGATAGTGCTTGTTGCCATTCCATGGAAGGGTGTGACCTGCAATCTCTGCGGTTTTTAATATCTGTTTCCTAACTTTTGTGTCGTTGAAAAAAGTGGCACTTCCGGCCGCAAAAGCAGTACCTGAAGGGCTTAATTCAAAGATAATAGGGCCGGCATCTATATCCATGCCGATATAGCATTTCCTATCGTGATACTCTTTCAATCCAGATATAAAAGAGTTCTTCCAAAATAATGATTTTAATTTTGTGTATTGTTGTTGCGCAAATGCTTCATCAATCAGTGTCAAATAATAGCAGTTGAGTGCAGCATAAGAACCTTTGATTGGCGCATCTTCGTATTGTGTACCATCTTCTTGCAAGAATGAAGCTAGTAATGCTGTTTCTTCATCACTCCAAGTGGTTTTAGCTTTCTGAATCCAACGCTGAACGGTGGATTTGTATTTGCCATTATTCATATTGGCATATTGGTTTAACGCTACAATCGCTACAAGCATATCAGGGATATAAATAGCTTCGTTGGGGTAGGTGGGTAGATTCAATGCTTTTGATGCCAGGATTCGTCGGTTCATTGTTTGGCATAATGTGGATAATAAGCTATCGTATTTCTTGTCTCCACCTGTAGCTTTATAATTACATATCATCCACGCTAAATGACTTATGTAAGAGATGTGACTTTTGTCGCCATCTAATGTTTCCAAAGGATCTTCTTTCCATCTCATATTGTCGTAGTAGCGCATTTCGTACGACATGACGATGGTTATCAATTTGTCTATATACTGATTGTTTTCATCTTTTGTTTCCGGATATAGATGAGCGATGTTGGTCAGTGCTGCCGATAGCATTGAGCATGAATACAACGCCCATTCGCCCTGAAATTGTGTACCTATAATAGCTGGCATTTCGTTTAGGACATTCTCTGGTGATGTAATAAGTTTCTCTAAGAGATAGTTTCTACGTGCTAAAATCTCTTTTTTCTCACTTTCTATAGTGCCGTGGTGATGTGTTGCCAATGATACGCCAATCGCTTTCATTAAGCATATTATAGCAACAACGTAGATGCAAGTAGTTAACTTGCGTTTGCGGTAAAGTTTTTGGGTGTATTTATAAGCAATCACACATAATGCACCATAAATAGGTAATAGTAGATAGCATCCAATAGAGATTGTTTCTTTCCAAAACGACGTTGTAATGACGATGATTGCATAGAGTAAATAGGGCAGAAGTACCCAATTAACTCGGTACTTCCTCGGAATAAACTCCGCAAAAATGGAGTATAGTGTTGTATATAATAGTACAAATACAAAGAACTCGATACACAAATGTTTTCCCAAAAAATATGGTAGTAGGAGTATCAATATTGTTTGAAGAACAAACCATTTGATTATTCCCATTAAGCAATTGAGGTATTTCATTAAAATATCATCGGACATAGCTATTAATCATTCTTGGCTTATACATAAAAACGCGTGCTGAATGGCACGCGTTTTACATATTATATGTATGAAGTTTTATTTTACGCGAAGCACGCGGATGCCAACAACGTTGTCGTTGCTTTGTAGCATTTGTGCTAATGAGATTTTTGAAACTACCACTTTCTTCTCTGTTGATGAGGCATGGATAAGGGTGAGTTTGCTATCGGCATAGAAAGCGATACCCATGTGCGATACATCCAAACCGGCAATATTGGTGGTGAAACAGATGATGTCTCCATTCTTTATCCACAAATTTCCATTGTGACCAAGCTTTTCTTTTGGCAAGAAATGGTATTCACTACCGGTGAGGCTATTCTCAATCTTCTTCATTGTAGCAACGTTTTCGGGCGAGTTTGCCAATTGCTTGTAGTTGTTAGGATGGGTAGTCATGTAGTTTAGCTTCAAGGTAGTAGAGTAGGGCGAATTGGCGGCTGTAATGTCTTCAATCATACCATTGCGCAATCCGTTGTTAATCCAATCTGATACATAGTGCAAGCGTGAAGTGTATCCATCTATCTTGCCGTTGCGATAGCGAATCTTCATCAGATTTTCGGCAAAAGCAGTTTCTGAAATATCACCGTTTGCTTCTTGTGGTGTCTTAGCAAGTGCCATTACATATTCTACAAAGGTGGTGCAATCTACTTCATCGCAATTGATGACAAGTTCTTCTTCACCATCCATTTCGAGTGTGTTGGCTACGTAAGGCACATCGAGAAAGCTAAGGGCATGGCTCACCATCTTTGTTTCGATTTGAGCATAACTAGCAAACGACATTAGCAACATGGCCAACGAAATAAGGAATCTCTGTTTCATATCTACTTTGTTTTAATTTGTTTCAAAAAAAAAAGGATGCAGCAAAATTACTACATCCTTTTGAATCTTAGTAGGTTTTTATTGATTTTTTTCAATATTGGCGAATCAATGACTTGTAATCGGCCTTTTTAGCATATGGGATAAGCATAAATCCGTAGCTGATGGCATTTTCTTCGCCGGTCAGTATACGGTATTGTTCGTGTGGTATTGCTCCCCAGCTATTATCGCCACCAACAC
>JAFYML010000045.1 GCA_017556595.1 Bacteroides sp. | reverse complement strand
GAACTAACTGCCTACCTAAGAAGTTTAATGGGATGGTATTAAACATTATAGGTAATCAACTAAAAAACATCTAAGGTTGTTTACCTTAAAGCAATCGGGGCAACTCCTCTAAAGGAATTGCCCCGATTACTTTTACCAAGTTGTTCGTTCTTACTTTACGACTTTGTTTGTTTCTGGATCGGGGAAGACAAGGGTTGGAGTAAAGTTCTTGGCTTCTTCAAAATCCATCAAAGCGTAAGACATAATAATGATGATGTCGCCAGGTTGTACCTTACGAGCAGCTGCTCCGTTCAAGCAAATCTTACCTGAGCCACGTTCACCTTTAATAATATAGGTTTCGAAACGCTCGCCATTGTTATTATCGACAATAGCTACCTTTTCGCCAGCTATCATATTGGCTGCGTCCATCAAATCTTCATCAATTGTGATGCTTCCCATGTAGTTTAGGTTTGCTTCGGTGATTCGAGCACAATGGATTTTCGATTTTAAAACTTCAATCATCATAGTGTATGTCTATTCTTTATATTTTATATTATCAATCAAGCGCACTTCACCACAAAATACGGTGATGCAACCAACGGCATAGGTTGTTTCATCCCACGCAGAGATGGGTTGCAAGGTGTTGCCATCGACCAATTGGAAGTATTCCAACTCCAATCCTGGAGCCGCAGCAATGGCATCTTCGACAAACTGTTTTGTCTCGGCAACAGTATGTTCGGCTGCAAAGGTACGACTTTCGAACAATGTCTGCGAAATTTTTAGCGCATTTTTACGTTCTTCGTACGAAAGTCGTGTATTTCGGCTACTCATTGCTAAACCGTCGGCTTCGCGTACAATGGGACAACCAATGATTTCGAGTGCATAGTTTTCTTGGCGCACCATCTCGCGGATAATAGCAAGTTGTTGGAAATCCTTCTCGCCAAAATAGGCACGATGAGGCAATACTGCATCGAAAAGTTTAGTTACGATTTGGCATACACCATTGAAATGACCGGGACGGAAAGCACCTTCCATCACGGTATCCAGGGGTGCATAACTGAATTGACGAGTATCAGGTTCGGGATACATTTCGGCCACGGACGGAACGAATGCGAAGTTTGCACCGCATTCATCGAGCAGAAGACAATCTTCCTTCAGCGTGCGGGGATATTTCTCTAAATCGTTTTTGTCGTTGAACTGAGTGGGATTTACAAAGATACTTACAACGGTTACATCATTCTCGGCTACACTACGTTTTACCAACGAAGCATGACCGGCATGAAGGGCGCCCATCGTAGGCACTAAACCAACCATCTTGCCTTGCGCTTTCAGTTGAGAAAGCTCGCTTTGCAAATCGTTAATGGTATGTACAATCTTCATTTTGTTTATGTTATAGCGAATAGTGTTCGTAAAAACGTTGCAAAATAAACCAATATTCTTCATATAAAGAAGAAATATCCGAAAATTATGCAAAACTTTATTTTTAGGCCATCAATACTGCATATACCAACAATGCTGATTATCAACTATTTAACAAACAATAAGGAATTATAAGCATAGAGAATTTGCTTAAATGCGCGATTTTTTTTATATCTTTGCAAAATAATTTGAGATATATCGTATTAATTTATGACAAAGGTAAACAAAGTTTTATTCATTACCCAAGAGATTACGCCTTATGTTTCTGAAACAGAAATGTCGTTGACAGGCCGTAGTTTGCCTCAAGCTATCCAAGAAAAAGGCAAGGAGATACGTACATTCATGCCTAAATGGGGCAACATTAACGAACGCCGTAATCAGCTACACGAAGTAATCAGACTATCGGGTATGAATTTGATTATTGACGACACAGACCACCCACTAATCATCAAGGTTGCCTCTATTCAATCGGCAAGAATGCAAGTTTATTTCATCGACAACGATGATTACTTCCAAAATAGACTGCAAATTGTTGATGAGCAAGGAAACGAATATGAGGACAACGGAGAGAGAGCTATCTTCTACTCGAGAGGCGTATTGGAAACAGTAAAGAAATTGCGTTGGTGTCCCGACGTAATTCACTGCCATGGTTGGATGACAGCATTGGCTCCGCTATATATCAAGAAAGCATATAAAGACGAACCTTCGTTTAGAGAGGCTAAGGTAGTCATTTCGTTGTATGAAGATGACTTTAAGCAACCATTGCAAGAAGACTTCGCTAACAAATTGATGTTGAAAGGCATTGCCAAGAAAGATCTTGCTTCATTGAAGAAAGAGATAGACTATGTTGCACTCAGCAAATTGGCTATTGAGCAAGCTGATGGTGTGATTCTACAAAGTCCAAACATCAATCAAGAGTTGGTAGAGTATGCCAAGAGCATCGGCAAACCCGTTCTTGAATACCAAGCACCAGAAGCGTATGCAGAAGCATGCAACAACTTCTACGACATGGTAATGGAGAGCAACAACGAGGAAACAAACGAATGAATTATACACGACAACAACACGCAATTTAATTCAAAAAAAAGCAAAAATGAAGAACGTTAAATATTTAGGAACGCTTATTTGTGCACTCCTGATTATCGTAGGATGCGATGACAATACTGGCTCACTCGGTATGGATATGCTTCCTAACACAGATTTAATGAACACTCAAACAAAAATCTACGACATCAGCACCCGCTCGGTAGCTGTAGATTCTGTTTATGCAAAGACAAGTACAGGATATGTAGGAAGATTTACCGATCCTGAGTTCGGTTTCTACGAAGCTAGTTTCTTGACTGAGTTGAATTGTACCGAAAACTTCAAGTTTCCCGAAGTGTACAAGTACGATCCTATTAAGCAAACAGCAAGCGGTAGCATGGCCGGCGACTCTATCGTAGAAGCTGAGTTGGTAGTGTACTACAGAGAATGGTTTGGCGATTCATTGAATACATGCCAAATGAGCGTGTACGAACTAGACAAACGATTGGAAAAGAACAGATACACCAACATCAACCCAGAGAAGTATTACGACAAAAACAACAAGAAATCGTTGATTGGTCGCAGAGCCTTTACTGCACACGACCTCTCTGTGCCCGACTCTGTTCGCTACGCCAAAGATAGTTATGGCGAATACACCTACTATCCCAACGTATCATTCCCTTTGAGCAAAGAGTATGCCAACAGCATTTTGAAGTTGAATCGTGAGCATCCCGAATTATTTAAAGATGCCGATACATTTATCGAAAACGTATTCAAAGGTGTACACGTAAAGAACGAAATGGGCGATGGAACCATCCTCTACATCGACCGCGTGGATATGCGCATGAAGTTGTGTCAGCATTACACCGACTCGTTGGGCGTGAAGCTATCTACTATCGCTGGAAAAGACTCTTTGGCGTATAGCTATTACACCGTATTTTCATCAACAAAGGAAGTTATTCAAGCCAACCACTTCTTCAACAGTGAGCTGATAGCCGAACGTGTTGCAGAAGATGAACACACCTACATTAAATCGCCAGCAAGTATCTTTACCGAAGCTACCCTCCCCTACAATGCCATCCACAATGACCTTGTAGGCGACACATTGAATGTAGTGAAGTTGACATTCACCAACTACAACCAAGAGAGCGACTATAAATACAGCATGGATGTACCAAACACCGTATTGCTGATTCGTAAGAGCGATGTAAAGAAATTCTTCGAAAATAACGAATTGACGAACAACATCACTTCGTTTGCAGCTGTACACAATGCAGTATCAACAAACACATACACCTTCCCTAACATTGCACGATTGGTAACAACTTGCATTGCCGAGAAGGAATCGGCTAAGGAAAAGGCTGCTTCCCAAGCAGGCTTCAACGAATCGGCATGGGAAGCTGAGTGGATAGCCAACAACCCCGATTGGGACAAGGTGTTACTGATGCCAGTTGTTATGGTGTATGAACAAACAGGAGGATATAGCACTACTCTCACTAGTATTCAAAACGATTTGAAGCCTGCCTATGCTAAGCTAAGAGGTGGAGCAAAAGGTGATGCGTTGCAGATAGAGGTAACCTACACCAGTTTTGACTAATAGACACATTTAGAAACAATAATATTACACCCTCTTCCCTATGAGCAAGAGGGTGTTTTTATTAGATAGCGAATTGAGCAAACAATGAACAAGCAATCAATAATTGGACATCTATCGTGCTTTATTGCATATGCTATTTTCGGATTTAATATTATTGTATGCAAAGACCTCACTAGCGGCCAATTGATATCTCCGTTAACAATATTCTGCCTTCGATCAATTGGTGCAGGAGGATTGTTTTGGCTTATTTCAATGTTCCTACCTAAGGAGAAGATTGAGCACAAAGATTATATTAAGATATTTGCAGCATCAATGCTAGGCTTTTTTATTTGCCAACTTACGTTCCTAATAGGCATAGCCCACATCACTCCAATGGATTGCTCCATACTCACCTCTATTTCGCCAATATACACAATGGCGATAGCAGCTATCGTATTGAAAGAGCCTATTACCTTACAAAAAGCGGTAGGTGTTGCTATTAGTTTCGCAGGTATCATTTATTTAATTGTAAGCAAAGTCTCAATAGGAGGAACTGTTGAAACCACTTCGTTTGGGATATTCATGCTTATATTAAATACACTGAGTTTCTCTTTGTATCTTGGGATATTCAAACCGCTTATTGGGAAATATTCGGTGGTAACGTTCATGAAATGGATATTCCTATTTGCTTTTGCAGTGTCGATACCTTTTTCCATTAAAGAGATAACGCACCTTAATTGGGCGACAATACCTACAACACAACTATCCGAGCTAGCATACCTCATTCTTTTTGCCACTTTTATAACCTATTTCCTTATACCAATAGGACAGAAACGTATTAGGCCCACCCTTGTAAGCATGTACAGCTACGTTCAGCCCATCATTGCAATTGCAATCAGCATTTGCATTGGTATGGAAACACTAACATGGCAAAAAGTTGTCGCAGCAGTAATGGTGTTCGGTGGTGTTGTCATCGTAAGCTACAGCAAGAGTAGAGCAAAATAGTATAAGATCGATATACATATATAAAAAGAGAGGATGACCGCAGTCATCCTCTCTTCATGTTTATAAAAGTATTTAATTACTTTTCTTTCTTAGCGGCAGCTTTCTTTGCTTTAGGTGCACACTTCTTTGCTTTGGGAGCAGCAGGCTCAGCTTCAACGGCTTTTGCTGGCTTTTCCTTTGCAAGTTTGGCTTGCGCCTTTTGCAATTGCTTTTGCAATGCTTCAATCTCGTCACCTTGATTCTTGATGGTTGTAATCAAAGCATTCAACTCTTCGTTTTCGATATCTACAGGATAGAGTGAATCTACACGCTTGATAAAGTCGCCCAAGATGTTCATATAGTTGGTAAACGCATCGTATGGAGAGTCGTAAATACCACGATAGAACGAAACAGCAGAGTTCTTGGTAGTCATGAAGCGGAAGTTATTACTAGCTTGTAGATAATCCCAATCTTGCTTGATACGGCTATCGGTACAGATATGTACGCGTTCGGCCACACTATATAACTTATCGAATGCTTCGCGTTGCATTACGTTACCCAACCAGCAGCTTGTATCACGTTCTTCATCTACCCAAGACATTGGATAAGGAACATCAAGTTGCGAAACTGACTTCAACTTAGTAGCCACTTCGGTAGGTGTAGAGAATGTGATGCCCTTAGCTTGAGCACATGCTGGCAATGCCTTCAAGAACTCAAGGATATTAGATGACAATGGTTGGAATACACCCAATGCGCACAACTCCATGAAGATATTGATTACTTGTTCTTCTTGTGGCAATTCATCAATCCAGCTGATGTATTTATCGGCAAACAATGGATATTCGCTCCATTCCGAGTTAGAGAAACGCAAGCTGATATCATCAGAAAGTTTATAGTCGCGTAACAACAACTTCAGCTTAGGATTTTGGTTGCAATGATACAAGTAGTGAGGACTCTTCCAACCAAGTACGTGCTTAGCTCCTTCGGTAAGCATACCCTTAAAGCCCATGCTAGCTACCATAGCACCAATCTCATCTGAATAGATTAAGCTTGAGTTACGGAACACCTTTGGTTCTTTACCAAAGAGTTGTTTCATCTTAGCACATTGTTTCATTACATCGGCTTTGAAGCATTCTTCGTTTGCCAATGAAGAAAGACCATGTGAATAAGGTTCAGCCAAGAATTCGCAACAACCAGAGTTATTCAATTCGTGAAGCAATTCAATAACAGCAGGTGCATAGATTTCCAATTGTTCGAGGGCTACGCCCGAAATAGAGAAGGCAACTTTAAATTTACCATTTGAAGTTTTTACCATCTCGTTCAAAGCAGTCAGAGCTGGTATGTATGAGCGTTCAGCAACATCGGTAATACTTGTTTCATTGGCATAATCGTCGTAGTAATAGTGATTTGTACCAATGTCGAAGAAACGATAACGTTTCAGATGAATAATCTGATGTATTTCAAAATAAAGACAGATTGTTCTCATATCTAATTATTGTTTAATTATTTATAGTTCTTTAAAACATCCTCGTAAAGAGCACGGATACGAAGACCAACTTTTTCCCAAGTGATTTCATCAACCTCTTTCAAACCTTCGTCTTGCAAGTATTTGAAGAGTGAAGGATTGGTACAAATAGAGTAGATGGCAT
>JAFYML010000044.1 GCA_017556595.1 Bacteroides sp. | reverse complement strand
TGCACGATGAATCCATCTACATCGGGATCATCGTTCAATTCTTGTACTTTTGCAAGTAATTCTTCTTCGGTAACATCGGCTTCGTAGCGGATAAGTGATGATTTGAATCCGCATACTTCGCATGCTTTTACCTTTGCTGCAACGTATGTTTCGCTACCACCATCATGTCCTACTAATATTGCGGCCAAGTGTGGACGCTTTCCGCCATTTGCTACAATTTCTGCAACTTCGGCTGCTATTTCTTGCTTAACTTGTTCGGAAATTGCTTTTCCGTCGATAAGTGTCATGCTGAAAAAATTAAAAGTTAAAAATAAAGTTTATCGTTTCATTTTGGGCATACCGGGCATCATCATCTTACCCATTTTGCTTCCGGTAACCATCTTCATCATTTTGCGTGTTTGCTCAAATTGTTTCAATAAGCGGTTCACTTCTTGGATGTTTGTACCGCTACCTTTTGCAATGCGTTGACGACGGCTTCCGTTCAAGATTTCAGGGTTGGTACGTTCCTTTGGTGTCATAGAGTTGATAATGGCTTCGATGTTCTTGAATGCATCGTCGTCAATATCCATATCCTTGATAGCTTTACCTACACCAGGAATCATTGATGCCAACTCTTTCAAGTTACCCATCTTCTTGATTTGTTGGATTTGCGACATGAAGTCGTTGAAGTCGAACTGATTCTTTTGAATCTTTCGTTGCAAGCGTTTAGCTTCTTCCTCATCGTATTGCTCTTGTGCACGTTCAACCAACGAAACGATGTCACCCATACCCAAGATTCTGTCGGCCATACGTGATGGATGGAATTGGTCGATAGCATCCAACTTTTCACCTGTACCAACAAACTTGATAGGTTTGTTCACTACTGTACGGATAGAGAGGGCAGCACCACCACGAGTGTCGCCATCGAGCTTGGTCAAAACAACACCATTGAAGTCGAGACGATCGTTAAACTCCTTCGCTGTATTCACGGCATCTTGTCCGGTCATTGAATCGACTACAAACAAGATTTCGTCAGGATTGATTGCTGCTTTGATTGCTGCAATCTCGTTCATCATCTCTTCATCTACCGCCAAACGACCGGCTGTATCGACAATAACCAAGTCGTATCCTTTAGCTTTGGCTTCTTGGATAGCGTTTTGTGCAATCTTAACAGGGTCTTTGCTATCCAATTCGCAATACATTGGCACATTAATTTGCTCGGCCAATACGCGCAATTGCTCGATAGCGGCAGGACGATATACGTCGCAAGCTACCAACAAAGGACGACGATTCTTTTTGCTCTTCAGCATGCGGGCCAACTTTCCCGAGAAGGTTGTCTTACCCGAACCTTGCAAACCAGACATCAAGATAACCGATGGCTTGCCGGTCAAGTTCAACTCTGCTGTTTCGCCACCCATTAATTGGGTAAGTTCGTCATGAACAATCTTCACCATCAATTGGCTTGGCTTAACAGCTGTGAGTACATTCTGTCCCATAGCTTTTGCCTTAACGGTGTCGGTAAACGTTTTGGCTACTTTATAGTTTACGTCGGCATCGAGCAATGCCTTGCGTACATCTTTCAGGGTTTCGGCAACGTTGATTTCGGTGATTTTGCCTTCACCTTTCAAAATTTTAAACGACCTTTCAAGTCTTTCGCTTAAATTATCAAACATGGATGATAAACGTTATATTAATGTTATTTTACTACTTTTTTAATTAAGCCGCAAAAATACAAAAAAATAAGTATAAAATACTACTATTAAGGGAAAAGTTATTTTCCGTTCATGGGATATGTGAAACGAATAGTAGGACCAGCCGTTGCATCGGGTATAATTTCGTATTCACCTTGGAAATATTGTAGCATTAATTCATTGATTTGATGTTGCATGTTCACCTCTTCACTTGCATGATTAGGATCTAATAACGGACTATTCACGACACTAAACTCAATGTAATTCTCTTTTTTGTGAATACTGAAATAGACAACTCTTACATCTTTGTCGGGACAGAAATGGTTGTATAGCATTGTGCAAATAACTTGCATCAAGCGATTAGTATCTGTGTGGATAATGGTTGATGGCACTTCACATTCGTAAAGTATGCGCACTTGGCTTGTTTGCATGCGTACACTGCTCACGGCATCGTTGCATAGCTGAACAATATCCACCTCTTCTATTTTCCATTTAGTCATTTTTGCTTCCAAACGCTACAAATCGAGCACATTGTTTACCAATCGCATTAGTTTGTCACTCTCGGTTTGCGTGATTTGAGCATATTCGTTTCGCTCTTCTTCACTCAATTCTTCGTCCGAAACCAATAATTGCGCGAAACCAACCACACTATTCAGCGGCACACGAATAGCATGACTCATGTTCGATAAGAAGAGGCTCTTCTCTTCGTTGGCCTTTTCTGTACGTTCGGTAGCCTCTTTTGTCTCTTTTTCAGAATAGCGCAATCGCTTGTTAATCTTACGCATTCTGTTCATGTACCATGTGCTGATTACTAATATAACGAATACGATAATCAGCAAGGTTGTGCTGATGACTCTTCGCAACCTTAATTGCTCTTGTAGTAGTTT
>JAFYML010000043.1 GCA_017556595.1 Bacteroides sp. | reverse complement strand
CGCAAGGGATTCGACGCCAAGGATGCACTCTACTTGCTTATGCCCGACCGCTTTGCCAATGGCGACGCAACGAACGACTATGTGCAAGGCATGGCGCCCTACGAAGTGAATCGCAACGGCCCTAACGCACGCCACGGAGGCGATTTAGCAGGCATTGAGCAGCATTTGGATTACTTTAGCGAGCTAGGTGTAACAGCATTATGGTTTACCCCTGTATTGGAAAACAACATGCCTGGCGGCTCTTATCATGGCTATGCCACCACCGATTACTACCGCGTTGACCCTCGCTTTGGTACCAACGAAGATTATTGTCGCCTGATAGCGAAAGCGCACGCACGCGGCTTGAAGATAGTGATGGACATGATATTCAACCATTGCGGCGCCAATCATCCGTGGATAAAGGATATGCCTTCGAAGGATTGGTTCAACTATCCCGACTTTGTGAATCGCTACGTGCAAACATCGTACATGCTTACGCCGCTAGTCGACCCCTACGCATCGGCCTACGACTTCGACCAACTGACTCGCGGATGGTTTGTACCTGCTATGCCCGATTTGAATCAGCGCAACCCCCACGTGCTGAAGTACCTCGTACAAAATAGCTTTTGGTGGATAGAGTACGCCAACATCGACGGCATACGCATGGACACCTATCCTTATGCCGACTACGACGCTATGAGCAGCTGGATGGCGCAACTCAACGAGGCCTATCCCAACTACAACGTAGTGGGCGAAACATGGGTAAGCGAGCCTGCCTATACCGCTTGGTGGCAAAAGGATTCGAAGCTTTCGGCACCGCGCAATAGCCACCTAAAGACGGTGATGGATTTCAGTTTCTTCGACAAGACAAACCAAGCCATGCGCGAGCAAAGCAACGGATGGGGAACAGGCTTGGACAGGGTGTACAACAACTTTGTTTACGACTTCCTCTACCCCAACCCGCTATCGGTGCTTGCCTTTATCGAGAATCACGACACCGACCGCTTCCTAGGCGAAGGCGATAACCTCGCTACCTTGAAGCAAGCCGCCACCCTGTTACTCACCACTTGCCGCATACCGCAACTATACTACGGCACGGAGGTGATGATGAACGGCACGAAACGTGAGAGTGATGGCTACGTACGCAAGGATTTCCCTGGTGGATGGACGAGCGATGCCGCTAATGCCTTTACCTCCGCCCAATTGGATAGCTTGCAAACGGATTGCTATCGCTTCTTCCGCACGTTGCTACATTGGCGCAAGGGAGAAGGCAATGAACTTATAGCGCGCGGCACAATGACGCAATTCCTTGTTCAGCATGGTGTGTATGCGTATGCTCGCCAGCTGGAGGGGCGCACAGTGTTGGTGCTGCTGAATGGCACCGACGCTCCTACTACCCTGCCGCTACACTATTACAAAGAGGTGTTGAAAGATTGCAAGCAAGGCAAAGACATCTTAAGCGGTCGCATCGTCTTGCTGGACGAGGCGTTGACGATGGAGGCGCGCGAAAGCTTGGTGATTGTGACTAGTGACTAGTGGAAGTGTGAATGTGGACAGCTGTCCACTGTCCACACTGTCCACATCATTTCCCGCGATAATTTCCCTACTTGGTAAATAATTTTCTTCTTAACGGAAATTTTCTCGCGCCTTACTGCTCATTTTCAAGCAGATAGCACTCCGCGCATCCACCCAACCCACTCCGTGCATCCACCGAACAAACACGGTAAAAACAGCGGACACCCCCTCTGCCGATGGTAAAAAACAGCTATAAATAGGTGGCTATCGCGCTAAATTGTGCTTCGGGGCGTGGTATATCGGAAGAATTCACTAACTTTGCACACACAATTAAAGCATTTTGAGCTGTATATTTTAGAGCGCAAAAAATAGGAATTAAAAAACAACATCTAAGCATTTACAAAACTATGAAATTATTCAAACTTTTAGCCGTTTCGTTCGCGATTATGATTGGTTTCGGCAGCTGTACAGAGGATTGTAACCACGATTTTATTGAGCATGACCATAGCCAAGAGCTTGTAGGTACATGGAGTATCATCGGCCCCAATTACGCCGAAGCATTGATAATCAAGGAGGATAAAACAATGCAATGGATAACCTCGGATGCAGGAGAGTATTCCGAAACAACAGCTCGCTACGAGGCGGTAAACAACCGTATGACTATATTTTGGGAAGACGGCACCATAGAAAAAGGCCGCTTGAGCGTAGTGCCAGGCTGCGACTTCATAATGACCTT
>JAFYML010000042.1 GCA_017556595.1 Bacteroides sp. | reverse complement strand
TGCTTCGTTGTTCATGCGTATAAATTTCGATCGCCATTTTCTGCAACCCGAGTTATCGTACAACATCAACCGATGCGAAATACAATTCTTGGCACCAAAGACCGACGATTTAATCGCTACCCCACATCAATATGCCATCTCGAGCCGAATAAGCTGCTTCGAGCTACCTATTCTTTATGGATATAATTTTGTAAAGGAAGGCCCCTATCAGATGGCGGTGTTTGGCGGACCAAAAATTAGGTATTTCTGGGATAATCATAGCGAAAACCAATATTACAACTTTCACCAAACAAGTATTAAAGAGGAAATGTATCCGCTAAACTTAAGTCTTACAATGGGAGTAGCTGTTACCATTTCGCGTATATTCTTCGATTTTCGCTACGACATCGGATTGCATAATATATCAAAAGAACTAACGTATTCGCCCAACAATTTAATCAATGTGCCCGATGATAAACAGATACGTTTTCATCGCCGATACAACACTTTGAGTTTCTCGCTTGGGCTATACTTTTAAAACAATTTGCAAATTGTAAAGCAAAAAACGTGTTTTCCTTACAATTTATTCACTTTTTTGCCGTAACTTTGCACGCTGAAAACAGAAAATATTATAAACATTATAACAAACGAATCATGAAAAGAGACGATTTGATTTTCGACATCATCGAAAAAGAACATCAACGCCAATTAAAAGGCATTGAATTGATTGCATCAGAAAACTTTGTAAGCGAACAAGTTATGCAAGCTATGGGCTCATGCTTAACAAATAAATATGCCGAAGGGTATCCTGGCAAGCGCTATTATGGTGGTTGTGAAGTAGTGGATCAAAGCGAAACTATCGCCATCGAACGCATTAAGCAAATTTTTGGTGCCGAATGGGCAAACGTACAACCTCACTCGGGTGCACAAGCCAATGCAGCTGTTTTCTTGGCTGTATTGAATCCTGGTGATAAATTCATGGGATTGAACTTGGCGCATGGTGGACACTTGTCGCACGGTTCGTTGGTAAACACTTCTGGTATCATCTATACTCCATGCGAATATAATTTGAAGCAAGAAACAGGCCGCGTAGATTACGACCAAATGGAAGAAGTTGCTCTTCGCGAACAACCTAAGCTTATCATTGGTGGTGGCTCGGCTTACTCGCGCGAATGGGACTACAAACGTATGCGTGAAATTGCAGACAAGGTAGGTGCTATCTTGATGATTGATATGGCTCACCCTGCTGGTCTTATCGCTGCTGGCGTATTGGATAACCCTGTGAAGTATGCACACATCGTTACTTCAACTACTCACAAAACACTTCGTGGTCCTCGTGGTGGTATCATCTTGATGGGTAAAGACTTCCCTAACCCATGGGGTAAGAAAACTCCTAAGGGCGAAATTAAGATGATGTCGCAATTGCTCGACTCTGCTGTATTCCCTGGTATTCAAGGTGGTCCATTGGAACACGTTATTGCTGCAAAAGCTGTTGCTTTTGGCGAAATTCTCCAACCTGAGTGGAAAGAATATGCTACTCAAGTGCAAAAGAATGCAGCTAAACTTGCAGAAGAATTAGTAAAACGCGGATTTACAATTGTAAGTGGCGGTACAGACAACCACTCTATGTTGGTTGACCTTCGCTCAAAGTATCCTGATTTGACTGGTAAGGTAGCCGAAAAAGCACTTGTATCTGCCGACATCACCGTAAACAAGAATATGGTACCATTTGATAGTCGTTCTGCTTTCCAAACATCAGGTATCCGCTTAGGTACACCAGCTATCACTACTCGCGGTGCAAAAGAAGACCTCATGGTAGAGATTGCTGAAATGATTGAAACAGTTCTCTCAAACGTAGAAAACGAACAAGTTATTGCCGAAGTTCGCGCTCGCGTAAACAAGACAATGGAGAAATATCCTCTCTTCGCTTACTAATTTCTACAATAGTTTTTATAGCACAACCGCCCAAGGATTTCTCCCTGGGCGGTTTTATTTTGTCCATAGCTAATCACTTCTTAAAACTCCACTAAAATACGGAATACTTTTTGTGGTTGAGCAGCCCAATCTTTTAATGCTTCACCTGCATCTTCGGGTTTCACAATGCGACTAATGAATTTGCTATATGGGAAATCGTGTTGATTCAAATAGTGAATCACGGCACGGAAATCTTCGGGGAGCGCATTGCGCGAACCGCGAATAATCAACTCTTTCTGCACAAACAATTTGGTTTGGAAAGCAACTTCCGATTTAGCATAACCAATATATACTACGCGACCAGTGAATGAAACCTCGTCAATAGCCATGTTGTATGTTGCTGGATGTCCTACCGCTTCAATCACTACATCGGCGCCAAAACCTTGCGATATGCGCATCACCTCGTCGTGTACATTGGTTGTTTTCGAATTGATAACATATTGTGCACCTACCTCCTTAGCCAATGCTAACTTCTCATCATCCAAATCTACAGCTACTACAATAGCACCACGAATAGCTGCACGCACAATAGCGCCCATGCCTACCATACCGCAACCAATCACCATCACCACTTCGTTATCCTTCACGCCAGCATTGTCCACCGCATGAAAGCCAACGCTCATTGGTTCAATCAATGCACAATCGCGTGTACTCATACCATCGGCAGGGATTACTTTTTGCCAAGGCACTACTACGTAGTCGCACATAGCGCCATTGCGTTGTACGCCCAATGTTTCGTTGAACTGACACGCATTGTATCGACGATTTCTACACGATGCACACTTACCACAATTAGTATAAGGATTCACGGTAACAACTTGTCCTACAAACAAGTTCTCGGGTACTTCGCTACCTTTTTCTTCAATCAAAGCTCCTACTTCATGGCCAGGTACAACTGGCATCTTCACCATAGGATTCTTACCTAAGAATGTATTTAAATCGGAGCCACAAAAGCCTACATATTCAATTTTCAGCAACACTTCGTTTGGCTGAATAGTAGGTTTTTCAATATTCAATAACTGAACATTTTCGGGCGAAATTATTTGAACAGCTTTCACTCAATAAATAATTAAAAGTTAAAAATCAAAAGTTTACTCATCACTCATTCAGACATATTCTTTATATATGGCAACTCTACCAAGTTTTTGAAGCCATAGAATTGCTCTGCATTCTTTCCAAGGAACATTGCCTTTTCCTCATGAGTGAGTTCATTGCTTTTCAATACAAAGTCGTACGACATGCGATAGGTAATCGCCGTAATTGTACGCGGATAATCCGATCCCCACATCAGTTTTTCCATACCTACCATTGCGGCCGCTTGCCGAAT
>JAFYML010000041.1 GCA_017556595.1 Bacteroides sp. | reverse complement strand
GGATGAAACAATCTATGCAGCCTATCCGGCATTACACATCTCGGACGAGATGGCTGTTTTAGAAGGTACCTATTATTGGCCCGATGAGAAACCAATGCCATTTGCTTACGCCATTGGCAAAGTGGCCGACGGAAAGTTAAATCTTTCGTTCAATCATGTGTATGCTTATATCAAGCTGACGCTGAATGCTGAGACAGTAGCCGCTTCGAATATCAAAGAGATAACCGATTTATGGATAACCAATCCATCGGGCACTCCGATAGCACTTGCTGCCGGTCGCTTTGATTTTTCTTCTCAATCTATTGTCGAAGAAAAGGGGATTGATTACTTGTCTTACAAACTGAAAGAACCGTTCATCGCTACGGGCACTGCTGAGAAGAGTATTTATATTCCAATTTTGCCACAACCTGCAGGTGAGACAATTAACTTGAGTGTGCTTCATACAACTCAAGCCGGTGTAGATACTTTGTTCACTGTGAGCAAGGAAGTTCCCTCTACAGGCTTTGTAGCTGGTCGTGCCTATACCTACTCGCCTAAGTCTTCCATTACAAGAGTAGGAAATACCGTTACGCTGACCGAAGCCGGCACTCTGTCGCAAGTCATCAGTGCTGCCGAGAAGGATACCATCACCTCCTTAAAAATCATCGGTCCTTTGAATGGCGACGATATCCGTTTCATTCGCGAAATGGCGGGAAGTGATGTTCGTGGTAATGCAACAGAAGGCAAGTTGGTCGATTTGGATATTAGCGAAGCGACTATTGTTGAGGGTGGCGATATGTATTATAATGATACTAATTTGAGGGAGTGTTATACAGGAAATGATGTTTTGGGTAACTTTATGTTTTCTTATACAAAACTGCAAAGAATTCTTCCTCCTGTGAATATCACTTCCATTGGTAATAGCGCTTTTAGATTTTGTGAATCGTTAACCGATGTCGTTATCCCAGAAACGGTAACTTCATTGGGAGACTATGCTTTTAGTTTTTGTATAAAATTGACAGATATTAATCTGCCAGAAGCTATTACTTCTATCGGTTTTGAAGCTTTTTCTGCATGTAATTTATTAAATAATATTATCATTCCAGAAGCAGTAACAACGATTGGTGACTATGCTTTTTCTGATTGTCATACTTTTACAAAAATCATTATTCCTGATAATGTAACTTCTATTGGTGCATTTACTTTCCAACGTTGCTATAATATGACAGAAGTGGCTATAGGTAATGGAGTGATGTCAATAGGAAATTCTGCATTCAGAGGCTGTTTTGCATTGCAGACAATTGTTATTCCAGATGGTGTAACATTGATAGATAATTCTGCATTCGAGGAATGTTCGGAACTTTCTAATGTGGAATTTTCTGATGGGCTTGTTTCAATCGGCAATAGTGCTTTCAAGAATTGTACAGTGGAAAGTATTACACTCCCTAATAGCTTGACATCTATTGGTAATGACGCTTTTGGGTATTGTGAATCTTTGTCAGAAGTTACATGTAATGCTACAACCCCACCATCATTGGGTAGTAGTGTGTTTATTGCCTCCCCTGCTACATTGTATGTTCCATCCGGTACATACAATGCCTATATGGCTTCCGATTGGGCGCAATATTTCACTACCATTGATGATGGCGAAGACCATGGTAGCTATGAGAATGGTGTCGCCACTGTGATAACAGCCGGTACACTCTCTTCTTTGATTCCCGAAGATGAGAAATATACCATTACTACCCTAAAAGTGGTCGGCTCTTTGAATGGCGACGACATCCGCTTTATTCGCGAAATGGCAGGGCGGGATGTTAATGGTAATGAAACTGAAGGTCGGTTGGTTGATTTAGATTTGAGTGAGGCTTCAATTGTAGAGGGTGGTGGTGGATATATTATGGATAGTCTTGGAATAGAGTATTATTATACATCAAATAATAAGGTCGGTTACTCAATGTTTTCTCAGACTATCCTTAAAAATATTTCTCTTCCACAAAATGTTACTTCTATAGACATCAGCGCTTTCTCTGGTTGTTCTGCATTGACTTCAATTAATATACCTGATGGCGTTACTTTTATAGACAATAACGCTTTCTACAATTGTTTTTCTTTGTCTTCGATTAACATTCCTGATAGTGTAACAGAGATACGTGATGCAGTTTTCTTGGGTTGTTCTTCTTTGACCTCGATTGATATTCCTGATGGTGTAACTTCCATAGCTGATCATGCTTTCCTTGGTTGTTCTTCTTTGACCTCGGTAGATATTCCTAATAGTGTAACCTCAATAGGTGAAAGAGCTTTCGAGAATTGTTCATCTTTGATTTCTATAGAAATTCCTGATGGTGTAACCTCAATAGGATGGCGTACTTTTGATGGTTGTTCAAATCTAACTTCAGTGATGATTGGTGCTGGCGTTACTTCAATAGGTGAAAGTGCTTTCTATGGCTGTTCTTCTTTGTCTTTGATTAACATTCCTGATGGTATAACTTCGATTGGTAATTCTGCTTTCGCTCATTGTACTTCTTTATCGGAAGTTACATGTAATGCAGCCAACCCTCCTACCTTAGAGGGGGATGCTTTTTATTACATTTCCTCTCCCTCTACCCTCATTGTTCCCACTGGTTGTACTTTCGCCTATAGCGAAAGCGATTGGGCAAGTTACTTCACTACTATTGAAGAGGCAACACGATGAAGATTGTGACGTAAAATAATGACGTAAATAGTGATTAGTGATTAGCTAATCCGAATATTGACAGCGGCTATTGTCTCGAAAAGGGCAATAGCCGCTGTTGTTTTTGGTGGTCTTAATTTACGACCAATGTCGGTCTTAAGTAGTAACTATTTACAGATATAGCATCATCGCCTTGTGAAAGTAGCTTCGTTGGCTCATGAAGCTATGTTTGTGGCCTCGCGAAGCTATGTTTGTGGAATCTTTATTCTATGGCCTTTCCTGCGGCTTTCCAGCCGGTGATACCGGTGTTGAGTTCATATACTTCGTATCCTTTCTCACTAAGGATTTTAGCGGCTTTTTTGCTGCGGTTTCCACTGCGGCAATATACGGCAACGGGATGTTCTTTGCTGAGGATAGAGTCGGCAGCGAGTGTGAAGTGCGCTTCTTCTTTTACATCCAAGTTGAGGCTACCTGGGATGTGCCCATCAGTATACTCTGCCAAAGTACGCACATCAAGGCGTTGCACTTCGGGTTGTGCTATCAAGGTTTCGAACTCATCGACACTAATTGATTTGAACTCGATTTTAGATTGGCAGGCCAACAAGGTGATGGCTGCAAAGCAGATGGTAGTGAGTAGTGTTTTCATCGTTTTATTTTGGAATATATTCGAAATCGTAGCTTGCCACCCCTTCATAATCGGTATATGGGCTAAAGCGGATAATTACTTTTTTACATCCATAGGTGGCATAGTGTTTTAATGGGATAGAGGCATAAGCGCGTTGTGTGTAGGCTTGGATGTCATCGTTGGCATTGTGGTATAGAATGATATGCACAAACAATTCGTCACCAGCCTCGTTCAACGTTGCTTCTTGTTCGATAAAGCGGAAAGTGTGCTTCTTATTTTGCGCCTTTACTTGTAGTAGCATGTTCAAATAGTCGCGTCCCATCCAAATACTTTGTATGCTGGCAGGGTCGTGTACTAATTCTTCTTCGAAATCGGCAAGGGGGATAGGAATGTTGGAGATGGGAATAGCTGCACCATAGAGTTTGACACCGCCTTCTACCTCTTCGTAGTTGGTAACAATGCGAAGTAGTGTGTCGGCAGGTAACTTCAGGTTAGAACCATCGTTTTGTACATTATAGGCTTTGCCGCTATCTGTAACAACTTGGTCGATTGTTCCTTTTTGATTGGTGGTAGCAGTTAAGAACTCCAACTTCACCGATGGATAGTAGTACTCTTCCTCCTTGCTACATCCATAGCACAGACATAGGACAAAAAGAAAAAGTATACCTACTATTTGTAATCGGTGTCTCATATCGCGCTGTTTTATGCTTGGGCGTTCAAGTAATTCTTTAATGGGTTGGCATACATTTCCAACAACTTCTCGCGCAAGAAAGGAACATCCTTGTTAGGTAGCTCGATACGAGCGATTTGCTTGTCTAAATATCCTAAGAAGGTTTGCTTATCTTCCTCGGTATAATTAGCTGCATATTCGGTAGTGCCGTTTAGTAGATCGAGCGCCACATAATTGTTTGGATAGATGCGATAGTTGGCATGGATGCCTTTGTCTATCAAAGTCGAGATTGTGGTGAACAACTCTTGCTTAGGCATGCTTCTGTCTAATTTAGCCAAGGCTTCGTTGATGCATGCTGCTGGTTGGAAGTGTACACGGCCCTTATATCCGAACAAACCGGTTTGCATGTTGATAAGGTCGTCTGCTTGCGATTTTTTGAATCCTTCGATGTCGCGCTTTTGTTGAAACTCTTGCGCCTTAAGGAAGTCGCAAGGGTCATATTCATACGAAATAGCCAATGGGGCAATGCTCAATGCCATCAAACGGTCGATAATATCGCCTTCTCCACCCATAGCCATCATCTTGAGGATACTATCTTGTGTGCGGTCGTCCGAATCTTTAGCACGGCCTTCACGTTGGGCAATCCAGATAGATTGTTTCTTTTCGCCAATGGCATAGTGCATGTAGCGCGACATGCGAGCCGATGATTCCAACATTTGGCGCATGGTAAGTGCACGTTGCACAATGAACGACTTGTTGATGCGTACAACCTTCTTTATCCAAGGATAGATAAGCAGGTTATCGCCGATGGCAATCTCAACGGTATCCATACCATTTTCTACCAATAGTACATCCAAGAAACCCGAGTCGAGAATGATGTCGCGGTGATTGCTGATATAGGTATAAGCCTGCTGCTTGTCGGGCAAAGCATCAAGATTCAGTGTCACTCCCTTAGTAGCTTTCTGTATGATGTCTTTTAATAGCGCATAGCAGAATGCTTTTTGAAAATCGAGTTTGGTTTTGCAACCACGCATCTTCATGGCGATACCTTCGAATGGGACATTCGGCATTACTGCACCCATTACTTGTTGGAACATGGGGTCGGCTATTAGCTCTTCATAAATCTGCGGTAATTCATCGTCGTGATACGGACGGATTTCATCAAATTCGTTCATAGCAATATGTTATTTAAAACTTATTTTCAATAATATCGGTCATAACATCGGTTATGTTCAAACCAGCAGCACGTACTTGTTGCGGGATGAAACTGGTTGGTGTCATGCCCGGAGTGGTGTTTACCTCTAACAAGTTAATCTTGTCGCCTTCGGTAATGATGTAGTCGATACGAATAATACCTTGTGCGCCAATGATGTCGTAGATGGCAGAAGTGAGTTTTTGTACACGATCGCGCAATTCGTCGGAGATACGTGCCGGAGTAATTTCGTCCACTTGCCCATTGTATTTGGCATCAAAGTCGAAATATTCGTTGTGTGTAACCACTTCGGTAATAGGAAACACTGTCGATTTGTCTTTTGTTTTGTAGCAACCACAAGTTATTTCTGTACCATCCATAAATGCTTCGATAATAACTTCTTCGCCTTCTTCAAAAGCCTTGGCTATGGCTGGTTGAATCTGCTCGCGTGTTTTGACCTTGGTAACACCGAAACTACTACCTCCTAGACTTGGCTTGATGAAGCAAGGGAGCCCAATTTTCTCGATAACGTCTTCATCGGATATCGTTTTCCCCGGACGTAATGAAAGCGATTCTGCTACACGTACTCCAAAACTGCGCAAGTATTGGTTGCAAGCAAATTTATTGAAAGTAAGCGCTGCTGCTAATACACCGCAACAAGAGTAGGGGATGCCAAGCATGTCGAAGTATCCTTGCAAGCGGCCATTCTCACCCGGAGTGCCGTGAATGGTAATATAGGCAAAATCGAATACGATTTTTTCACCATTCTGTTGGAAACTGAAATCGTTACGGTCGATAGGACAAGTTGTTTCATCAGGCAATTGTACATGCCAGTCAAGCCCTTTCATCATAACAATGTAGAGATTGTATTTCTCTTTATCAATAAACGAATAGATGCCTTGTGCACTGCGCAAGGATACAATGTATTCCGATGAGTCGCCTCCAGCGACGATAGCAATGGTTCTTTTCATTCTAAATTACGGTTACTGATATAGCTTCGCCATCTTTCTATCAAAGCTGTCATGTCATCGGGTAGTTCGGTGGTAAAGTGTAACTCTTCGCCGGTAATGGGGTGTACAAAACCTAATGTCATGGCATGCAATGCTTGACGTGGGCATATGTCGAAGCATTTGTTTACAAATTGTTTATATTTCGCAAAGTGAGTTCCTTTCAATATTTCGTGTCCTCCATAACGCTCATCGTTGAAAAGGATGTGGCCGATATGTTTCATGTGTACACGGATTTGGTGTGTACGTCCTGTTTCAAGAATACACTCAACAAGGGTTACGTAACCAAAACGCTCCAAAACACGGTAGTGTGTAACGGCATGTTTACCTTCGCCGTCGGGCAGAACGGTCATTTGCATACGGTCTTTGGGGTGTCTGCCTATGTCGCCCGTGATGGTACCTTCATCATTCTCTACGTTACCCCATACCAATGCGCGATAGCGTCGTTTGGTTGTTTTGTGGAAAAATTGATTACCAAGGTGAGTTTTTGCATCGGGAGTCTTGGCGATGACAAGTAACCCGGAAGTATCTTTGTCGATGCGATGTACTAATCCCACTCGTGGATCATTAGCGTCATAGTCGGGCACCTCTTTCATGTGCCAAGCAATAGCATTTACCAATGTGCCGTGATAGTTGCCATGACCAGGGTGTACCACCAAACCTGCCGGTTTGTTCACTACCATTAGGTAGCTGTCTTCATAAACGATGTTTAATGGAATGTCTTCGGGGATGATGTCGTTCTCGTAGCGAGGACGATCCATAACAATTGTAATAACATCCAATGGCTTTACTTTATAACTGCTCTTGACAGCTTTGCCGTTGGCCATTACAAAGTTTTGTTCGGCAGCTTTTTGGATGCGATTGCGTGAAGCATTGGGAAGACGATCGAAAAGGTATTTATCCACACGCATCAACTCTTGCCCTTTGTCCACTACCACTCGGAAGTGTTCGTAAAGTTGCGCTTCGTCACCGACAGGTTCAATTTCGTCCAAGTCGTTGCTATCAAGTTCGATGTCGTTGGGTAATAATTCTTCCATTCGTAAGTGGATGTTGCTTAGAACCAAGAATCTTCGGTTGAAGTGGCTGGCGTTGGAACTTCTGTTTGATTAGGGATACTATCGTTTTCCGCTTTTACATTACCTCCATCACCAACTAATAGTGTGAGTGTAGCTCCTACAGGAACTTTTTCGCCAAGTGTAACAAGTTTGTTGTTATATCGAACACCATATACCCAGTCTTTTTCACCAGGGATGGTATCGTTTTCTGTTAAATGGAATCCTGCTGCGGTAAGGCGTGCTGTAGCCTGGCGTAAAGAACTGTTATCTGCTACATCGGGAAGTACCACTAAAGGTGTGGACTTTGTATTTACTGTCAAGTAGATTACGCGGTCGCGTTTTACTCGTTGTCCTGCATTTGGTAGGTGCTCAAGTACACAACCTGCAGGTTGTTCTTTGATATAAGTAGAGTCGGCAATTGCGCATGACAGATTTTTGCTTTCAAATAGTCGTTTAGCCTCTTCTACACTCATACCTTTAGCATTAGGTACTTCAATAGCTTCGCCATGAAGTGTGTAACTATCAAGTCCTTTCATGGTGGCGAAGATAGCAATTACAACAACAAGTAACATTGCTATTAGATTACCCCAAAAGTAACGATTGCTTTTTAAAGAAAAAAACTCTTTTATAGTCATAAGTATCTTCTGTTTTCTCTTATCGGGACAAAGATAGTGCAAGCCGAGAGAAGAACAAAATAAATCCATTTATTTTTTCTTCCGAGACGCCGCCTATCTTGGGCAAAGCCAAAGTGTGCAAGCCGAGAGAAGAACAAAATAAATCCATTTATTTTTTCTTCCGAGGTGCCGCCTATCTTGGGCAAATATAAAATAAAAAGTTGCACACCTATCTGTGAAAAAAAGGTGTGCAACTCTTTTATAATGTGAAGCCTTGTGTTAGAACTTATTCAATTCACATTCGCATTCATTTAATACCTGTACGCATTTCTCTATCTCATTAGGACGGATAACAACATTTGCTTTATCGCCTTCGGCAAAAGCATACATGTATTCGATGAAGATTTCTTTGGAAGCCAATTTCTCAAGAATAGCCGAGAGCGAACCAGCCACATTGGGACAACTGATACACACGACATCGGTGAGCATTACGGCAAAGTTTTCGTTGCGAAGAATCTCTACCGCTTTATCTACTTCAGACACGATTAGGCGAAGAATACCAAAGTCGGTAGTCTCTGCCATGCTGAATGCGTGCATATTAATGCTATGTTTACCCAAAATCTTGGTTACTTCGTTGATTCTTCCAGTCTTGTTTTCCAGAAAAACGGATAATTGCTTGATTGTCATATCGCATCAGATTTTAAGTTATTTCAAGATTCGTTTATCTATCACATGTTTACCCTTACCTTGACTACGTTCAATACTATTAGGTTCCATAAGTTTTACGTCGGCACTAATAGATAGTACGCTCTTCAATTTGTCGGCCAAGCCCTTCTTCATGGCAAGCATACGTCCGATGTCATCGCTGAAGAAGTCGCGACGAACTTCCACTTGAACTTGGAGTGTGTCGAGGTTGTTGATTCTATCAACCACCAACATGTATTGCGGTTCGAATTCGGGCATAGTAAGGATAACACTTTCCACTTGCGATGGGAATACGTTGATACCACGAATAATGAGCATATCGTCACTTCTACCAACGATACGTCCCATCTTTACCGATGTACGTCCACATGGGCATGGGTCATCGTATAGGGTACAAAGGTCTTTTGTGCGATAACGCAACACTGGCATTCCCTCTTTGGTCAATGTGGTGAATACCAATTCGCCTTGTGTGCCATAAGGCAATTGCTCAAGTGTCTCGGGATTGATAACTTCGGGGAAAAAGTGGTCTTCGTTAATATGCGAACCATTCTGTTCTTGGCATTCGTAAG
>JAFYML010000040.1 GCA_017556595.1 Bacteroides sp. | reverse complement strand
CTTTTTCTTCTTATTAAATTCGTTGACGGCTTCTTTTACATCAATCTTCTTGCCATTTTTAAAGGCTACGATAAAGCTGCCTTTAAATTGTGATGCTAGTTGTTGCTTGGTGCGCACCACTTCGTCATAGTTGGTCGAATCACCGCAAGTATATTTGTAAAGTCCGCCTTCTTGGTAATAGGTTACGTTTTTCAATCCTTTCAGTCGCTTGTCATTCTTGTCGAGTGGCTTCGATGTTGAAAAGAGTTGTAGCTTAAACACCATTTCGTTGCTGTTGTTTGCCACTTTTGCTTTTTCTTTTTTCGGTGCAGCAGTTGTTTGTTGTTTGCTTTCCGGTTTCTTGGCCGGTTTTGTTGTAGGCGTTGCCTCGTCGGCCAATGCCACCCTTTGTTCGTTCTTGTAAGTTAGAAAAGCTTGGTAGATACTTTTCGATAGGGTGTTTACACCATTATCTGTGTTTAGGTATCGTTCTTCTTCGGGAGTTGAAATGAATCCTAATTCTACCAAGATGCTTGGCATTGCACTTGCTTTCAGTACTAAGAATCCGGCTTGATGCACTCCGCGATCGATGCGACGGCCCGTTTGTTTGAATTCGTTTTGTACGAGCGAGGCTAAACGCACGCTTTGCGACATGTATTGGTCTTGCATAAACTCGAAGATGATGTACGATTCGGCCGAATTAGGATTGAAGCCTTCGTAGTGTGTTTGATAGTCGTCTTCGTACAAGATTACTGCATTCTCGCGTTTGGCAACCTCCAGGTTGTCGTCTGACTTTGCCAAACCCAATGTCCACGTTGAGGTGCCTTTTACGGTTTTGTTTTTGGCAACGGCATTGGTGTGGATAGAGATAAATAGGTCGGCTTTTGCTTCGTTGGCTATTTGTGCTCGGCGATTCAGTGTGACAAATACATCGCGCTTACGTGTATAAATCACCTTTACGTCCTTGCAATTATCCTCAATCAGTTTGCCCACTTTCAGCGCTACCTTTAGGTTGATGTCTTTCTCTTTCGAGATTTTCCCTACAGCCCCAGGGTCGTTTCCGCCATGTCCGGCATCAATTACGAGTACAAAATCTTTTGCCTCTACCTGTAGGGGAAAGGTGCAAGCAAGCAACATTCCGATGCAAGCAACTATATATATAATGTGTAACTTAACTCTCTTCATATTATATATTCGTTGCAAAAATAGTGTATTTTCATAGAAAACTAAAACTTTAATTAAAGTTTTCGCTTCAAAGAGCTCGCTATTTCCGAAAAAGAGTGCTTTATCTCCCTTTTCGATAATAAATAAATCTATTTTTCTTTTGGTAGAGTGTTGGTTAATATCTTTTACAAATGGTGTTGGCTCGTGGTATGCAGTCTTGTGATTTGCCTTTCTCTTCCATTTGACAATGGATTTTCTTGTAAAGAAATTTAAACCCCGTCAGAATACCTTCTGAGGCCGATGAATTTTCCCTACTAGGAAAAATATTTTTTCCAGTGGGAAAATATTTTTTCTCAGTTGCGAAAATTATTTTTTTGTAACACGGAAAATGTTCCGTTGATATTTTTCTTTCTTTGTATTGAAAGGTGGCGGATTGAATGATTCGTATTTCCTTAGATATGCATGATGATAAATATAAACAAAGCAAACTTTTTTCGCGGAAATGATTGTTTCTGCGCGTTGCTTGCATTACCTTTGCAGCATAATAATCGTAACGTTTGTAAGGATGTTGATTCGTTTCATCAAGAATTGGACATTGCCCATAGCTATGTTGACGGGCTTTTTGGTGTACTTCATTTTTAAGGAGGTGGCATGGCTTAACCCTATAAAACCTACCGTTGACCTTGTGATTGATTACCTTACTCCGTCGCTGATATTTGCGCAATTGTTGCTTACCTTTTGCAAAATTGAATTTGCCGATTTGAAGCCTTGCCGTTGGCATGCATGGTTGTTGCTGATTCAATGCTTTGTATCGCTAACGTTGGTGGCAATATTGCTTTTACTTTCTTGCTCGTACATGGTTAAAGCTGCCCTCGAAGCTTTGCTGATATGCTTCATTTGTCCTACGGCAACAGCTGCTGCTAT
>JAFYML010000039.1 GCA_017556595.1 Bacteroides sp. | reverse complement strand
AAGAAAAAGCAGACATACTCGGCACATAGCCCAACAAGAGGCATACGGATAGTATTACCAGGATACCCGAATAAATAGTTCTGTTGTTAGTTTTCAAAAATTCCATCATCATATTCTGATCTTAATTAATGGGTACAAAGATACAAAATAGATTTCATTTATCGCCCGATAGATTTCATCAGTTGGAGACAAGACATAAGACACTTACCTTTGCATCAGAGAAAAACAAAAAGAATTGAATAACCAATAAAACAGATAAGATTATGAAAAAGTATGTATGCACAGTTTGCAATTGGATATATGACCCAGCAGTAGGTGACCCAGATAGCGGTATCGCTCCAGGAACTCCATTCGAAGCTATTCCAGACGACTGGTCTTGCCCGCTCTGCGGAGTAACCAAAGAAGATTTTGAGTTGGTTGAAGAATAAAATAGTATGAGTCCGAATTATTTCGGACTCATACTATTTTATTACAATGGGAAAAGCAATAGGACGATGAACAAATTGGCAATCCAAATAATGAGATTCAGTGGGATACCGATGCGGACAAAGTCTCCAAAACGATAACCGCCCGGACCATAAACCATCATGTGGGTAGGCGAACCGAGAGGAGTGGCAAAGCTTGAAGAAACTGCTACCATCAACCCTATACAGAAAGTCAATGGATTGACATTCAGATTGACAGCTGTCTGATAAGCTACCGGGAAGAAAATAGCAGCCGTAGCAGTATTACTTGCAACCTCAGTAATGAAGGTAGCAACCAAACAGATACCTGCCAAAGCCACTAATGCATTACCTTCGCAAAGCGCCAAAATTCCTTGCGAAAGCGCCTCTGCAATGCCTGTTTCCTGAATGGCTGTACCCAAACTGATACTTCCGGCAAAAATCATCAACATACTCCAGTCGATGCTTTCGCGAGCCTGATCAATGGTACAGAAGCGACAAGCAAGCATGGCAAAAGCTGCAATGAAAGCGGCCTGCAACAATGTGAGGTATCCTAATGAAGAGACAACAACCATGGCAATCATAATCAAGGATGAATACAACGTGCGCATATCCGGCTTATAGAAGGAAGTATCATCCATCTCCAGCAAATTATACTTGGAATATCTGTCGACTCTGAAATGACGCGAACATTCCAACAACAGGGTATCACCTGCATTTATTTCTACTTCGCGAGGACTACCTTTCATCACTCCTCCTTCGCGAGCAATGGCTACAAGCACCAAATTGTTGTCTTCCTCGAACGTAGTATCGCACATGCAAGAACCAATAAACGAACTCTTGTAACCAACAGTAACCATTCGCAACTTGCGATTGCCTTCCACTTCGTCCAAAGAAAAGATATGATGCGTAGCATTCACCAACTGATGCTTATCACGCAAGAGCAGAATTTTCTCCACATCGCCCGAGAATATCAAGCGGTCGCCACCAAAAATAAATTCTTCATCGTCTACAGCAGTAACCACTTCGCGGTCTGCACGAATGATTTCAATCAAGTGTCCTCCATCTACTTTATCCAATCCGGCTTCCTTCACGGTCAATCCTACAAGAGAAGACATGGTAGGTACCATCAATTCAATCGTGTAATCACTGGTTCCTTGCAAGGCATCCTCCGGAGATTGACGATCCGGAAGGAGATGGCTCAAGGCAATTACCGACAAAACACCTACTACCAAGCAGAACAAACCAACCAATGTAGGAGTGAAAATACTCAAGACAACACCTGTTTCTTTGGTATAGAAACTTGAGATAAGCAAGTTAGGAGCAGATCCGAGAAGCGTACAGATACCTCCCATGCCCGAAGCATAACTCAATGGTATCAACAACTTGGAAGGAGCAATATTCAACTTCTTGGCCCAAAGACGAACTACGCCAATAAACAAAGCCACCACAGCTGTGTTATTCAAGAAGGAACTAAGAATTGCTACCGGAAACATCAAACGAGCCAATGTCTTACGATAGGTCTTGGGAGAACCCAAACAATAGCGCACAATCCATTGCAGAAAACCGGTGTGGACCAATCCACAGATTACCACAAACAAAACACCGATGAGCACTACGGTAGAAGAAGAGAAACTTCCTAATACGCTGCTGGCAGGTATGACACCACTGAGCAACAACAGACCCATTCCTCCTAAAAAGACAAAATCAGAAGGTAGCTTCGTGCAAATCTGCAACACAAATACCACTAATGCAACCAACACGACGAACCATGCCGCCAGACTTAGACCTAAAAACATAAAACTCTTATTAAATCTTCGTTAAATTTACCAACTCTTTATTTTTTACTTAAACTGCAAAAATAAGAAACTTTTATTTCAACAGCAAAAGAAGCTATCTGTTAAACAACATAAAAAAGTCTATAAGATGAATCCGACAGTGTTCGTAAAAAGAGCGACAAGTACTATCTTTATCACGTTATTTTAACTACCTTTGTGGCCATCATTTCAAAACGAATATGGCCATTCATTATACTAAAGGAGAAGAACGTACCAATTACCTCTCGCACGGCGGAGGGATTATATTAGGAATTGTAGTAGGCACCTTGCTACTGATCTATTGCTATCGTCATGAAAATGTATGGATGGAATGGGGAGTATGGCTCTATATGTTCGGCATGTTGGGTTCATACGTGGCATCGACCGTGTACCATGCCTGTCCGGCACAAAGCAAGTGGAGAGAGAAACTGCGCAAGTGGGATCATGCAGCCATCTACTGGCACATTGCGGGAAGCTACTCTCCCATCACCTTAGTGGCTCTACGCGAACAAGGATATTGGGGATGGACATTGTTCTCCTTCGTATGGCTTTGCGCCATCGTGGGAACCATCATGAGTTTCCGCAAGCTAAAGGAACACAACAACTGGGAAACCATCTGCTACGTATTGATGGGACTGGTAGTATTAGTGGCCTTCAAGCCATTAATGGATGCAGTAAGCCCCCACGCCGTAGGTTGGATTATCGGCGAAGGGGCCTGTTATATTACCGGAGCGTTGTTCTATTCACTGAACAAACGTCCTTATATGCATTCGGTTTTCCATATATTTGTGGTTATAGGTTCATTTTTGCAGTTTATTGCAATAGAAACCCCTTCTTGAACTGCTGCGAATGTT
>JAFYML010000038.1 GCA_017556595.1 Bacteroides sp. | reverse complement strand
TTCCCCACCCTCTTTTCTACGCTTTGTAGCATAATTTTCCTTAATTAAATAGGTGAAAGTCGCAATTATTTTGTTATTTTGCGCCAAATTTAGGTGTACTATGCCCGAAAAGCTCAACATAACCCATTGTCCGCTATGCGAAAGTGCAGATTTGAAACCTGTACTTACTTGCGTGGATCATTACGCCTCGGGCGAAATGTTCCACCTTTGTAGTTGCCAGCAATGCGGTTTCCTGTTTACGCAAGATTTCCCTGTAGAGACAGCCATTGAATCATACTATGCTTCGGAAAACTATATTTCGCATAGCGATAGTCGCGAGGGATTGATGAATAAGCTTTATCACTACATTCGCGAAAAAATGTTGCTTCGCAAAGCCGAGTTGATAGAAATGCATAGCTATCTGCAACAAGGACGTCTGTTGGACATTGGTGCAGGTACAGGCTATTTTGCCAACTTTATGAAGCAACGCGGTTGGGTGGTCGATGCTATCGAAAAGAGCGAACAGGCACGCAACTTTGCATACGAAAACTTCGATCTCGATGTCTATCGTCCATGCGACATTCAACGCCTTCAGCGCGGAAAGTACGATGTTATTACCCTTTGGCATGTGATGGAGCACATTGAGCAGTTGAATGAAACTTGGGAGCACTTGCATCGCTTGTTGTCTCCTCGCGGTGTACTTGTTGTGGCGGTGCCTAATTATACCTCTTTCGATGCTCAGAAATATGGTGCTTATTGGGCTGCTTACGATGTGCCTCGCCATTTATGGCACTTCTCACCCGACACCATGCAACGCTTCGGTGCCAAGCACGGCTTTATCCTTGCCGAACGCTATCCCATGCCTTTCGATGCTTTCTACGTATCCATCCTTACCGAGCGATACATGCGTCATACGGCCGCTTTCCTACGCGGCATGTTGACGGGCTCGTTGGCTTATGTAGCTTCCTTGTTCAAAAAAGAACGCAGTAGTTCAATGATTTATGTTTTCCGAAAAAAATAAAAGCAGATGACATCCCAACGTAAAAAATCATTCTTCGACATGCAATTTATTACCGCTACCATCAGCACAACCATGGTGTTGTTGCTTTTGGGTTTGGTGATGTTTTCAGTGCTTTGCGCTCATAATCTCTCAACTTACGTCAAGGAGAATATCATCTTTTCCATCGTCATTAGCGATGATATGAAGGAGAATGATATTTTGGCACTTCAACGCCAACTCGATGCCAAGCCGTTTGTACGCACATCGGCCTACATTTCCAAAAAGCAAGCGTTGAAGGAATATACCGAGGCTATGGGTACCGATCCACAAGAGTTTTTAGGTCATAACCCCTTTACCGCATCGCTTCAAATCAAGCTGAATAGCGATTATGCCAATACCGATAGTTTGGCTATCATAGAAAAGCAGATAAAGGGTAACACCAACATACAAGATGTTATCTATCAACGCGATTTGATTGATGCCGTCAACGATAATATTGCTCGTATCAGCTTGCTATTGTTGGCATTGGCTGCTGTGCTTACCCTCATCTCGTTCGCGCTGATTAACAATACCATTCGTCTGACTATCTACTCCAAACGCTTCCTTATCCACACCATGAAGTTGGTGGGTGCTACTTGGGGCTTTATCCGTCGTCCCTTCTTGTATCGTAACTTTTGGATAGGCTGCTGTTCGGCTTTGCTTGCCGATGGTGTGTTGTGGGGTGCTGCTTGTTGGTTGCTCAGTCAGCAACCCGAGTTGGTGTCGGTGCTCTCTGTCGAGGTTATGATATTGGTATCGATAGGCGTATTTATATTTGGCATACTGATTACCTGGTTGTGTGCATTCTTCTCCATCAACAAATTCTTGCGAATGAAGGCAACAACCCTTTATTACATATAAAAACAAACTAAATTAAGATATGAAAAATAAATTTGCATTCGACAAAGTGAATTACATCCTACTGGCTGTGGGTATGTTGATTGTCATTATCGGTTTCCTATTGATGACAGGGCCTTCGACTACTCCCAACCATTTCGAGCCAGACATCTTCAGTGCTCGTCGCATTAAGGTTGCCCCAGTGGTGTGCCTCATCGGTTTTGTATCTATCATCTATGCTGTAATGCGTAAACCTAAGAACTGATTATGGGAGATTTAACTTTATTAGAAACGATAATCATAGCCATTGTAGAAGGCTTGACAGAGTTTTTGCCAGTATCTTCGACCGGACACATGGTTATCACGCAAAGTTTGTTGGGAGTAGAGAGTACAGAGTTTGTTAAGGCATTTACTTTTATCATACAGTTTGGTGCCATCTTGTCGGTAGTAGTGCTTTATTGGAAGCGTTTCTTCCAACTAAATCGTACACCGGCTCCTGCCGATGCTACGCCTTTGAAGCGTTTCTTGCACCGATATGATTTCTATTGGAAACTATTAGTGGCCTTTATCCCTGCTGCTGTGTTGGGATTGTTGTTTAGCGATGCCATCGATGCCATGCTGGAAAGTGTTACCGTAGTAGCTGTGATGCTGATTCTTGGTGGTATCTTCATGTTGTTTTGCGACCGCATTTGGGGAAATGGAAGCGAAGATACACCTTTGACCGAGAAACGTGCTTTTATGATAGGTTTGTTTCAATGTATATCAATGATACCGGGTGTGTCGCGCTCGATGGCTACCATTGTGGGTGGTATGGCGCAGAAGTTGACACGCCGTGCTGCTGCTGAGTTTTCGTTCTTCCTGGCCGTACCTACTATGTTTGCCGCAACACTATTCAAGATGCTGAAATTGTTTATGGATGGGGGTACGGAAATCTTGGTAAATAACCTACCGGCTTTGATTATAGGCAATGTAGTGGCTTTTATCGTTGCATTGTTGGCTATCAAGTTCTTCATAAGTTTTGTAACCAAATATGGTTTCAAGGCATTTGGTTGGTATCGCATCGTAGTTGGCTTGCTTATCTTGGCATTGATGGGTATGGGCTATACATTGGAGTTATAACTAAAACTATTTAGAAGTGGATTTTAAGGAAGGCGAAATATTATGCTTTGACAAACCTCTTGGTTGGACATCGTTCAAGGTGGTGGGTCATGCACGCTATCACATCTGCCGACATATTGGCGAAAAGAAATTGAAGGTAGGTCATGCCGGTACGCTCGACCCCTTAGCAACAGGCGTGATGATTGTTTGCACGGGCAAGGCTACGAAGCGTATCGAAGAGTTTCAAGGACATACCAAGGAGTATGTAGCCACTATCCGTTTGGGTGCTACCACTCCTAGTTTCGACCTTGAACACGAGATAGATGCCACCTACTCCACCGAGCACATTACTCGCTCCATGGTGGAAGAGACGTTGAAGCAGTTTGTAGGTAGCATCGAGCAGGTGCCACCGGCTTTTTCGGCTTGTATGGTGAACGGCAAACGTGCTTATGACTTGGCGCGTAAAGGGCAAGAAGTGGAGTTGAAGGCCAAGACATTGGTTATCGACGAAATAGAGTTGCTCGAATATGCCATGCCCGATATCAAAGTGCGCGTAGTGTGTAGCAAAGGTACTTATATTCGTGCGTTGGCACGCGACATTGGTCAGGCATTGCAAAGTGGTGCACATCTCGTTGCTTTGCGTCGTACGCGAGTGGGCGATGTACGTGTAGAAGAGTGTCTCAATCCGCTCGATTTTAAGGATTGGATAGCAAATTTGGAATAATATAAACTAAAACAACAGATATGAAACTTTCTCAATTCAAATTCAAATTGCCCGAAGATAGGATTGCACAATATCCTACTAAGTTCAGAGACGAATCGCGCTTGATGGTGCTTCACCGCAAGACAGGCGAAATTGAGCACAAGGTATTTACTGATATTTTGGAGTACTTCGACGACAAGGATGTGTTTGTCTTCAACGATACCAAGGTATTCCCTGCCCGTCTCTATGGTAATAAGGAAAAGACAGGTGCGCGTATCGAAGTGTTCTTGTTGCGCGAGCTTAACGAAGAGCTACGCTTGTGGGATGTGTTGGTAGATCCTGCTCGTAAGATTCGCATCGGCAACAAGCTTTATTTTGGCGAAGACGATTCGATGGTGGCCGAGGTTATCGACAATACCACCTCGCGTGGACGTACATTGCGTTTTCTCTACGACGGACCGCACGACGAGTTTAAGCGTGCGCTCTATGCCTTGGGCGAAACTCCACTGCCTCATGGTATCATCAACCGCCCAGTCGAAGAGGAGGATGCCGAACGTTTCCAATCTATCTTCGCACGCAACGAAGGTGCTGTAACTGCTCCTACAGCTAGTTTGCACTTCAGCAAGCAATTGATGAAGCGCATGGAGATTAAGGGTATTGATTTTGCTTTCATTACCTTGCATGCTAGCTTAGGTAATTTCCGCGAAATTGATGTGGAAGATTTGACAAAGCACAAAACCGACTCTGAACAGATGATTGTTGATGAAGAGGCTGTACGCATTGTAAACAAGGCGAAGGATCAAGGACGTCAAGTATGTGCTGTAGGTACTACCGTAATGCGCGCCATTGAAAGTACTACAAGTACCGATGGTCATATGAAGACATACGATGGATGGACTAACCGCTTCATCTTCCCTCCTTACGATTTCAGTGTAGCTACAGCTATGATTACCAACTTCCACATGCCGCTCTCTACCCTCTTGATGATGGTAGCTGCCTTTGGCGGATACGATGAGGTGATGAATGCTTACGATGTAGCATTGAAAGAGGGCTATCGCTTTGGTACATACGGCGATGCTATGTTGATTATCGACTAAACGGTTTCGACGAATGTACACCTATTACCTATCATTAGGTACCAACTTAGGCGAGAAGGAGAATAACCTCCGTCAAGCCATTCAACTCATAGAAGAGCGGATAGGGGCTATTGCGTCCCTCTCCGCTTTTTATGTTTCCGAACCTTGGGGATTCCAATCGGAAAATAGCTTTTTGAACGCTTGCTGCGGAGTTAACTCCGTGCTTGCACCGAATGCGTTGCTTGAAGCTACGCAACAGATTGAGCGCGAGCTTGGTCGTACAGAGAAGTCGCTCAACGGCATTTATCACGATCGCCTCATCGATATCGATATTTTGCTTGCCTTCGACAATGGTCAACCCATTGCGATGCAAACTCCTAAACTCACTATCCCCCACCCTTTGATGCATCAACGCCAGTTTGTGCTCATTCCTTTGCGACAGATAGCTCCTTTCTTGGCTATTTAATCATTTTGTATCGAAAACTGCGACTTGAAAAAGTAGCTATAGAGATAAAGGCAAAAAAAAAGGAGTACCGCCGTACTCCAACCTTTTATTAACCTTAAATCTAATACTATGAAAAACACGTTGCAAAGGTACGCACTTTTGGGAAATCTGCAAGAAAAAGTGGCAAAAAATGATGTTTTATAACATGTTTTAGCATTTTGGCGGCCTTTGTTAAGGGCTATTTGCAATTTTTCGGCGAAAAATAACACTTCATAAGCTTCTAATATTCTTGGAAGTTTCTTTATCGGAAATCGTGAAAAAATAGTATCTTTGCATGCGTAACATAAAACAATGCAAAACTCTTTATGAGCGAAGAAGTAGTACTTACCCCCATGATGAAACAGTTCTTTGAACTGAAGACAAAGCATCCCGATGCGGTGATGCTGTTTCGTTGTGGCGACTTTTACGAAACCTATTGCGAAGATGCCGTGGCGGCTAGCGAGATATTGGGAATCACCCTAACTAAACGAAACAACGGAAAGGGAGGGCAAACCATCGAAATGGCCGGTTTTCCGCATCATGCACTCGATACATATCTTCCTAAACTAATTCGCGCGGGTAGGAGAGTGGCTATTTGCGACCAATTGGAAGACCCGAAGTTGACAAAAAAACTGGTTAAACGTGGAATTACCGAACTTGTTACACCTGGCGTTTCCATCAACGACACCATTCTGAACTACAAGGAAAACAACTTCTTAGCGGCTGTACATTTTGGAAAAAACACCTGCGGTGTGGCCTTCTTGGATATCTCTACCGGCGAATTCCTAACAGCAGAGGGTACAAACAACTATATCGACAAGTTACTGAACAATTTTGCACCGAAGGAGGTGCTGTTCGAACGCGGCCGTCGCTCGGTTTTCGAGGAGGCTTTCGGAAATAGATTCTTTACTTTCGAATTGGACGATTGGGCATTTGCCGAAACCACTGCACGCGAGAAGCTACTAAGACACTTCGAAGTGAAAAATTTGAAGGGTTTTGGTGTGGAGCATCTACGTTTGGGTGTAGTAGCGGCTGGTGCCATATTGCAATATTTGCAACTGACACAGCACACGCAAATCGGTCATATTACGGCCATTTCGCGCATTGAAGAGGATAAATATGTACGCCTCGATAAGTTTACCGTGCGTAGCCTCGAGCTAATAGGTACAATGAACGAGGGCGGAAATAGCTTGCTGAATGTCATCGACCGCACCATTAGCCCGATGGGAGCTCGTTTGCTGAAACGTTGGATACTCTTCCCGCTGAAAGATGCATCGCCCATTCGTCATCGCCAAGATGTAGTGGAGTATTTCTTCCGTCAACCCGAATTTAAAGAGGAGATAGAAGAACAACTAAAGTTGATAGGCGATTTGGAACGAATCCTTTCGAAAGCAGCGGTAGGGCGTGTGTCGCCTCGCGAGGTGGCAACCTTGAAAGTTGCTCTGCAAGCTATCGAGCCAATAAAAGCCGCTTGTATGCAAGCCGATAATGGCAGTTTGAATACGATTGGCGAACAATTGAATCCATGTATAGGCATTCGCCAACGAATTGAAAGGGAAATAGCTCCCGATCCGCCATTGATGGTGAACAAGGGTGGGGTGATTCGCGAAGGTGTGAACGAAGAACTCGACGAATTGCGTCGTATAGCTTATAGCGGTAAAGACTATCTACTGAAATTGCAACAACGCGAAAGCGATTTGACCGGCATACCTAGCTTGAAAATAGGTTATAACAATGTATTTGGCTATTACATCGAAGTGCGTAATACACACAAAGACAAGGTGCCTGCCGAATGGATAAGAAAGCAAACATTGGCCAATGCCGAGCGTTATATCACCCAAGAATTAAAGGAATACGAAGAGAAAATCTTAGGCGCAGAGGAGAAAATATTGGCGTTAGAAACCAAACTTTACAACGAATTGGTGCTGGCGCTTATCGAATTTATCCCGGCCATTCAGATAGATGCCAACCAAATAGCCCGTTTGGATTGTTTGTTAAGCTTTGCAAATGTAGCGCGAACCAACCATTACATTCGTCCGGTTATTGCCGACGATGATGTATTGGAGATTAAAGGCGGCCGACATCCAGTGATTGAGCAACAAATGCCTATTGGCGAGAAATATGTTGCTAACAATGTGATGCTGGATACACAAAACCAACAAATCGTTATCATAACAGGTCCGAATATGGCCGGTAAATCGGCTCTGTTGCGTCAAACAGCTTTGATAACGTTGTTGGCTCAGATTGGTAGTTTCGTGCCAGCAGAGAACGCGAAAATCGGTTTGGTGGACAAAATATTCACCCGTGTAGGTGCAAGCGACAATATTTCCATGGGAGAATCTACTTTCATGGTAGAAATGAACGAAGCGGCCGACATTTTGAACAACCTTTCATCGCGCAGTTTGGTGCTGTTCGATGAGTTGGGACGTGGTACTTCTACTTACGATGGCATCTCCATTGCTTGGGCTATTGTGGAGTATATTCACGAACATCCTAAGGCAAAAGCACGAACATTATTTGCTACCCACTACCACGAACTAAACGAGATGGAGAAGAGTTTTTCGCGCATCAAGAACTACAACGTGGCAGTGCGTGAGGATAGTGGAAAGGTTATCTTCTTACGCAAGTTGCAACGTGGCGGTAGTGAGCACTCGTTTGGTATTCATGTGGCTAAATTGGCCGGTATGCCCAAGAGTATTGTGAAGCGTGCCGACGAAATTTTGAAGCAACTGGAAACAGAAAATCGCCACGCAGGAAACGGAAAGGTTTCAGGCAAGAAAATCGTTGAAAGCCCCTCGCAAGCAGGTGGAATGCAGCTTAGTTTCTACCAACTTGATGACCCTGTGCTCAGTCAAATTCGCGATGAGATTTTAACGCTTGATGTTAACAATCTAACGCCCATCGAGGCTTTGAACAAGTTGAACGATATCAAACGCATCTTAAAAGGGAAATAAAAAAAACGTCTGCAAACTTGCAGACGTTTTTTTATTATTAAAGTGGTTGATTTATTTCAAGTTCTTCAAAGCATCTTTTACACCTTGAGCAGCATCTTTCACTGCTTCTACTTTAGCTTCTGCTTCAGCAGCAGCTTCTTTTACTTCTTCAACCTTTTCTTCTGCATCGGCAGCTACTTCAGCAGCTTTAGCTTTTGCATCTTCAATGGCTTTTTCAAGCTTAGCCATTTCTTCCTTTTGTGCGTCGGTCAACTTATCGCCAAGTTCTTTCAACTCGTTGTAAGCACTTTCCAAGTCACAAACTTCCTTGTTGCCACAGCAAGCTTCGCCTTCTTCGCAAGTTCCTTCTGCGTGATTGTGTTCAGCGCAACATTCTTCTGTAATAGTAGCAGCCTCTTCGGTTGCTTGATTTTGATTGCTCTTCGAGCCGCATGCACTAAGTGCCAAAGCAGCTACACACATGATGAATAGTTTCTTCATTGTTGATAGTAATTTTGTTAATGTTAATTTTGACGGCGCAAAAGTAGAAATAATTTTTGAAATACAACAAATGTGTGACATTTTTTTATTTCAGTAATTATTATACTTGCTATTTGTTACTATTGGCTCTCTTATAGAAAAACATAAAGTAGACACCTATTATTACAAAAGGTACGCTGAGCCATTGTCCCATATTGAAGGTCATTCCCTCTTCAAATCCTACTTGATTTTCCTTTAAAAACTCAATAAAGAAACGGAAAATGAAAATCTCGGCCAAGCAAAGTCCGAAGAAGAAACCACGATGATAGGGGTAGGCGAGTGGTAGTTCGCTTCCAATCTTTCCTTTATTAGCATTTTCAGCTTCGCGGCGTTTCTTCAAGCCAATGCGATAGAGGACAATCATGCCAATAAAGAAGAGGAGATAGGCAAGCGCCTCATAGAGTTGTCCTGGGTGACGGGGAAGTTCATCCACTCGTTCGAAGACGAATGCCCAAGGTACATCGGTGGGGCGGCCAATGATTTCGGAGTTCATTAAGTTAGCCAATCGGATGCAGCAGGCGCAGATAGGTGTAGCTACAGCTATCATATCCACAATGTCGAGGTAATGAATCTTATATTTACGGCTATATAGCCAGAGTGAAATCATCAATCCCAAGGTACCTCCGTGACTGGCCAAACCAGCATAGCCGGTAAACTTCCAATCGCCGGTGGGAAGTATCTTGAAGGGAAGTATCATTTCCAAAAAATGGTCTTTGTAGTAACCCCAATCGTAGAAGATGCAATGTCCCAATCGGGCACCAATCAAGATGCCGAGGAAACAATAGAAGAACAGCGGTTCGAACTTGTCATCGCCCAAACGCTTGTCGCGGTATTGTTGGCGTACTACAAGGTATCCCAATGCAATACCAATCACCCAAAGTAATCCGTAGTATCGGATGCTAAATCCGCCAATACTGAATAGCTCAGGGTCGGGGTTCCAATGAATGTAAAGTTGTGTCATATAGCATTATACGTTAAAACGGAAGTGCATGATGTCGCCATCTTGTACTACATATTCCTTGCCTTCTACACCCATCTTTCCTGCTTCGCGAACGGCTGCTTCCGAACCATATTGGATGTAGTCTTCGTACTTGATTACTTCGGCACGAATGAAACCTTTTTCGAAATCGGTGTGGATAACACCAGCGCATTGCGGTGCTTTCCATCCCTTGCGGTATGTCCATGCTTTTACTTCCATTTCGCCGGCGGTGATGAAGGTTTCAAGGTTCAATAGCGAGTAGATAGCTTTGATAAGGCGGTTGCATCCGCTCTCTTTCAAGCCAAGGTCTTCGAGGAACATTTGCTTTTCTTCGTAAGTTTCTAATTCGGCAATGTCGGCCTCAGTTTGTGCTGAGATAACAATGAATTCAGCATCTTCGCCTTCGATGGCTTTGCGAACACGTTCCACATATTCGTTGCCTGTTGCAGCCGAAGCTTCATCTACGTTACAAACATATAGCACAGGTTTGGTGGTGAGAAGGAACATTTGCTTAGCGCATTGTTCTTCATCGTCGTTGATGAACGATACAGTACGTGCGCTTTGTCCTTGCTCTAACGCCTCTTTGTAGCGCAACAGCAATTCATATTCCAATTTTGCTTGCTTGTCGCCACCCACTTTAGCCACTTTTTCTACGCGTTTGATGCGGTTTTCCACAGTTTCCAAGTCCTTCAGTTGCAATTCGGTGTCGATAATTTCCTTATCGCGTAGTGGATCTACCGAGCCATCAACGTGTACAATGTTTCCGTTGTCGAAGCAACGCAACACGTGGATAATAGCATCACATTCGCGGATGTTACCTAAAAATTGGTTACCCAATCCTTCGCCACGGCTTGCACCTTTCACCAATCCGGCAATGTCCACAATGTCGCACACGGCCGGCACTATGCGGCCCGGATGTACTAATTCGGCCAATTTTGTCAATCGTTCGTCGGGTACAGATACTTGTCCCATCTGTGCGTCGATGGTACAAAACGGGAAGTTTGCAGCTTGTGCCTTTGCACTACTTAAACAGTTGAAGAGGGTAGATTTACCTACGTTGGGCAATCCAACGATACCAGCTTTTAATGCCATTATTTATCTTATTTATTGTTATACACTTTATTTACGGCGCAAAGGTACACAATTTTTTGTGTATGACATAAATTCGTACTGTTTATAATATCTTTATAATTTTATTAAAGGGCTATTTTATAAGCCACTTTCCCTATCAAATAGAGTATCAAAACGTTGATGAAGTGTTTCTTTGTCGGCAATAATAGTTTGTAACTCTCGAAGGCGTGTAGCATTTTTCGACTCAGGTATCCATAGTTTCAGGTATCCACCTGGGGCATATTTCTCTTGTAGGTGTTGTAAGAAGCGTTCGTAGTGCCATTCGCGTGGGGCATCGGGTGCTTGGCGTAGCCCGTATTGGATGGTGCGCAATAGGGTAATGTCGGCATCGATTTGGCGGTCGGCTTCGGCTACAATGCAGCCGTAAATGGTTCGTGGCTTCTGTTTATTGCTTGCCCGATGATCTTCTACCGCCTCTTTCATAGTTAGTATTTCTTCTTCGCTGAACCAATTGCGTAGGTGTTGGTCGGCCATTAGTATCTCGCCAGATATTAAATGGTGTGTTTCTCTCTCTTTGCATAGGCCCAAGTCGTGATAAGCAGCTATGGTGTACACCATTTGTGGGTTGGTTTCGGGGTATAGTTTGCACAAGGCCATACTTTCTTCAATCACTATCTGCACATGGCTTAGGTTGTGTGCTTTATCGAAATGTTCGTATCGGGGGATAATAGCTGTTTCGATATATGTTTTCAGTGTTTCGGGTATCATATTTTTTACATTTTTATTGCCTCGGCAAAGATATAAAAAAAGAATCGGCATGCATCACGCACACCGACTCCCCAATAGGTTTTATAAAAAGGTTTTTTTGATTTGTTTTCTTGATAGTTTCGATTTATAGGAAGCGAAATTCACTTCCAAAGGTTTCCAAAGGTTGGTTACATATTGGTATTATCCATTGTTATTGTCATCTCAGGAACCAATACATAAGTAGCTTTCTTCTTATTCCATTTGTAATAAGTAGTAGTTACACTCTTACCTTTGTATTCGTAACGGATGCACATATCATTTTCCCACTTGTTAGAGATGCTATTCCACTTCAATGCTTCGCTCTCTGTCATACGCTTTTGTTCGTCGTATTGATAGTTGTACTTCATGAAGTTGGCAAGTCTGCTGCCCTCGTTTTTGTAGATAGTTTGAGATACCATTACACCATCAACTTCCTCTGCATTGTGAATGAGGTTGTTTTTGTTGTCAGCTGACAAGTTCATGCCACAAGCTAGTAAAATAGCAGAAACAATCAAAGTCTTAAAATTCTTCATACCGTTATTAAAGTTTATAGTTGTTACTTACAAATTTCTATCATTTTTTGCTGAAATGCGCTGCAAAGGTACGAAGTTTTTTGATATTACAATGAAAAATTAATAATTTTAATAGCAAAATGTCATAATTACCCCCTATATGTATCTTACTTTTTGATTGTTTTGCTTACAAATTATCACACAATAGGCCTATTATTGCGTGATAATTTGTGCAAACTGCTTAATTTTTGAAAATGAATGCTTGCTTTCTGATTGAAAGTTAAATTAAGTTATTTTTTTAATTAATGTGCTTCTAACCAGTTCTTTCCCCATCCACAATCGGCTTTTAAAGGCACTTGCATGGTAAAGGCTGTTTCCATTTCGCGGATAACAATTTCTTCGACAATTGCTTTTTCAGCTTTGGGTACACTGAAGTTCAATTCGTCGTGAACTTGCAAAATCATCTTTGCTTTCAAATTGTTATTTTCAAATTGTTTGTGGATGCGGCTCATAGCTACTTTGATGATGTCGGCAGCACTACCTTGTATCGGTGCATTGATGGCATTGCGTTCGGCATATCCACGCACGGTAGCATTGCGCGAATTTATATCGGGCAAGTATCGTTTACGTTGGAAGATGGTTTCTACATATCCTTGATTACGAGCAATTTCCATACTCTTGTCCATATACTCATTTATTTGTGGATAAGTGGTGAAGTAGCCTTCGATTAGCTCTTTTGCCTCTTTTCTATCTACATTCATTCGTTCGGCTAGGCCAAATACCGATATGCCGTATATGATGCCAAAGTTAGCTGTTTTAGCTTTTCGTCGCATGTCGGGCGTAACCTCTTCTATAGATACCTTATATATTTTAGCGGCTGTTGCGGCATGAATATCGTGGCCGCTATTGAAGGCTTCTATCATGTTGGCATCGCCACTAAGGTGTGCCATGATGCGCAACTCTATTTGCGAATAGTCGGCCGAGAAAAATTCACATTCATCATCAGGAATGAAAGCCTTGCGTATTTGCTTTCCATCTTCTTCGCGAATAGGTATATTTTGTAAATTTGGGTTGCTCGAACTTAATCTTCCGGTGGCAGTAACGGCTTGGTTAAACGAAGTGTGTATGCGGCCAGTACGTGGATTGATAAGTTGGGGAAGAGCATCGATATATGTGCTTAATAGTTTCTTTAATCCTCTGTATTCAAGGATGAGAGAGACTATTGGATGGCGATTTATAAGCTTTGTAAGTACATCTTCTGATGTTGAGTATCCACCCTGTTTTGAGGGTTTTGCTTTAGGATCAATTTTGAGTTTTATAAATAGTATATCTCCTACTTGACGTGGCGAGTTTACATTGAAAGTCTCGCCTGCATATTCAAAGATTTTAGTCTCAAGTTCGCACGCCTTTAGAGTTAAAGTTTTTGAGGTTTCAGCAAGTGCAGTTGTGTCAATTCTTACCCCTTCAAACTCCATTTCAGCAAGAACCTTTACAAGAGGCATCTCAATCTCAAAGAATAG
>JAFYML010000037.1 GCA_017556595.1 Bacteroides sp. | reverse complement strand
CGGTCAGGTTGCTTGGAAGGAAGATGGAGCGATAGAAAGAGAAGGGCGCTTTGATGGCTTGTCCCGTCAGGATGCGGATGTTCTTCTCTTTGTCTTGTTGCTTGTTGGCCTTCTTGCTAAGCATCATAAGTTGCACAAAGCTCACCACAAACGGGATGCACAAGGCAACCAATATGCTGATATAAACGATGGCTATGATATCCCACGTGCTGAGGTTGATACTTTCCTCTACCGCCTCCATTGGAGCAAGTGCAACGGGTATTGCCTCTTCGGCCTCGTTTACCTCAGTGGAGGCAACGGTAGTGGCCGATGTTGTCATCGGAATAGCTTCGGCCAGGGAGATGTTCTGCACGGCTTCTACCTTCTTCTCGATGGTAACTACCACAGGGTCGGGCTTATATACTTCAATCTGTATCAGTGTGATGGCCAATGCCATGAAGGGCAATGCCAACAAGTAGATGCGTTTGGCACGATGAGTGGCTTGCTTGCGCCACAACATCCAGTAGAGTGCCATCAGCAAGCCCGCAACAAGGATGTAGCGGCCTGCAAGCGGAAGAATAGCGTATAAAGTTTCCATAATCACGATATTAATCGGTTAATAAATTGTTTTTCCATTTTGCATCTCAGAAGCATCTCTTACTTTCAAGCCTTGATAAGCTCTATAAGGAGCCACGTTCGAAAGTCGTTCAGATGCGGGGATGCGGCTGGGGATTAAATCCACTCTCTTAACATGCTCTGGCAACGGGGGATAGACATACACACGACGGATGGTTTTTCCCTCTTGGCCGTGAATCCAAAGGTAAGTGTCGAGCGGGAAGTGTTCTAAATAGCGTACCATATAGCGGTCGCCCGTTTCGGGATCGACAAGGGCATCGCCCGATTTTGGATGGAACCAATGATAGTCGAATGCTACTTGGTTGTATCTTACTACATAAGTACAGTTTTCGCCTCGATACACTTCCACGCCATCGACATATCTATTAGGAGTGGTTTCCACATTGGTGTAGATGGGCCATGTCTGTTCGTTATGGGCATCGTAGTTGGGCGATTTTTCGCGCTCCAAGGTTGGCGTTTTGCTCTTGGCGTTGGCGTGATACTCAATTACTTTTGGCGTCAGCGTGTGCTTGTCGTCCAAAATCAGTTTGGTGCCGTCTTTCAGGCGGAAAGTGCCCAATGGAAGTAGTTCGATGCCTTTGCGCTTCAGGTACTTTTGTGCTTTCTTCATGGCTTTGGCCTCTGCCACAACAAAGCGCGTGCCCTCTTTTTTGAAGGCTTTCTTCAGTACTTTTTCGCGTTTGGCTTGCGCTTTGCTAATGCGCTTCATCAGTTTGTTATATTGCTTTTTCGCTTTTGGATTGTTTTTGGCTTCTGCTCTATATTCAGTCAAGCGTGTGTGTCCTTCCGGGCACTTCAATCCCCATTGAGGCGATACAAATTCTTTGTAAGGGTCGTCGTTTTGTGCGTTGGCTTCACAAACGAAACAGGTAGCGGCAATGGCCATTGCCCATACCATCTTCTTGAAAAAATAATTCGTTTTCATAATGGTAAGTGTTTATGGTGATTAGTTTTTGTTTGTTTCCTCTTCGTTGTTCGTTCCTTGTTGGTTTTTCTTCAGCAAGGCGACAATCTTCTCCACTTCGTCGGCGGCAAGACGTTCGCGTTCGGCAAAGAATAGGAGTAGCTTGCTGAACGAGCCTTTGAAAAGCGTGTTGCGCGTTTCTTCCATGAAGCCTTTGGTATATTCTTCGCGTGTCATTAGGGGTGTGTAGAGGTATGCCTTTCCTTGTGGAGTGGCCTCTACTACTCCCTTCTTGGTAAGTACACGCATCACGGTAAGCACGGTGGTGTAGGCCGGACGAGGTTCGGGCATCATCTCTATTAAATCGTTCACGGTGCCTTCGCCTTTATCCCATAACAGGTTCATCAAGTGCAATTCCGACTTGGTGAGGCTTCGGTGTTTTGTATCAATATCCATAGCGTGAATTGTTTAAATTCTTTGCAACAAAAGTAGCCGAGCCGAAAATCGCGTGCAACTATTTTAATAGTAGATGCAATGTTTTTAAGATTTATTAAGGTTTTAGCGGATTGTTCGCACGATGTTTATTTAGCTTCTGCAGGCAATGAAAATGGTTGCTAATCTTTCCGGAAATAGGTGTTAACCCCCGTCAGAAGTACTTCTCGTGTGCCAAACTTTTTTTTAGGCTTGGCACAACTGTGCCACCGCGATGGCACAACCTTGCCACCGTTATGGCAAGAGCCTGCCAAGGCTATGGCAAAACATTGCCATAAGGAAGGCAAAGAAGTGCCATTGGCATGACGAAGCATTGCCACGACAAAGAGAAGATTATTGCTTAATAATGGCTCTGAAAACAAACCAAAGATGGTGAAGCAACGTGCTGAGTAGGCCGTAATGTTTCGCCATGATGCGGAAGCGCTCTTTCAGCGATGCTTTTCGGTTGCGAGTGGTCATTCCCTCGTCCAAATAATTAATCAGTGTAAGGTGGGTGTTGTGAAGCAGGTGGCTTTGCTTCATGATGCGGATGCACCAATCGAAGTCGGCCGAGAAACGGTATTGCAAGTCGTAGAGAGGCACCAACTCACGACGAGCAAAGAAGGCTTGGTGACACACCAACATGCCTTGGCGGAAGCTACGCCACGTCAGCACCTCGGGGGCTTGCAATCGACGCATGCGTACAAACCGGCCATTATCATCTACCAAAGCCGTTTCGCCATAGATAACATCGGGCTGTTTGTCCGCCGGAAGTGTATCTGCCATTTGTTGCAAGGTGTTGGCAGAGAAGAAGGTATCGCCGGCATTGAGGAAGCAGAGGTAATCGCCCGTAGCCAAGCCAATGCCCTTGTTCATGGCGTCGTACAACCCCTTGTCCGGCTCGCTCACCACCTTGCTCACTTGCGCCTTATACCTATTTATAATAGCGAGCGTGTTGTCCTTCGATGCGCCATCCACAATGATGTATTCCACCTTGGGGTAGGTTTGTGCAAGCACGCTTTGGATGGTTCTTTCCAACGTAGCTTCTGCATTGTAGCAGATGGTGATG
>JAFYML010000036.1 GCA_017556595.1 Bacteroides sp. | reverse complement strand
AGAGACAGGGATTCGAACCCCGGGTACCTCTCGGTACAACGGTTTTCAAGACCGCCGCAATCGACCACTCTGCCACCTCTCCAAAACCTCTTTTCAGAAGTGCTTTTCTCTAAAAGCGCTGCAAAGGTACAAATCATTTTTGTTTCTGCAAATCTTTCTTCAAAAAAAATGTTTCCTAACTTATCTTTTTGATATAAATCTAAAAAAACGTTCCATATATAATTAATGGTACTTATTAGGCCCGATAATCGGCGAAATGTTGTATCTTTGCAGCCGGAAAAGAGATATACAGGATAATTATTTACATAACAAGATAGGTTTTAAAAATGGAATTAAACAAAATCTTTATTGATGGCATTTGGAGTAAAGAAATTAATGTTGCCGACTTTGTAAGCACTAACATTGCACCTTACACCGGTGATGCATCTTTTCTACAAGGACCAACCCAACGTACTTTAAAAATTTGGGACCTCTGTTTGAAAGCAATTGAAGAAGAACGCGCCAATGGTGGTGTACGTTCGCTCGACAATAAAACCGTTTCAACCATTACTTCACATCAAGCCGGCTATATTGATAAGGAGAACGAACTGATTGTTGGTTTGCAAACAGACGAACTCTTGAAGCGTTCTATCAAGCCTTTCGGTGGTATTAACGTAGTAGCTAAGGCTTGCCACGAAAATGGATTGGAAATTGACGAAAAGGTAAAAGATATATTTACTCACTATCGTAAAACGCACAACGATGGTGTGTTCGATGCTTATACCGACGAAATACGCTCGTTCCGCTCGTTGGGCTTCATTACCGGCCTTCCCGATAACTATGCACGCGGACGTATCATTGGCGACTATCGTCGTTTGGCTCTTTATGGTATCGATCGCTTGATTGAAGCTAAATTGCTCGATTTGAAGAATCTTACCGGACCAATGGACGATGCACGTATCCGCTTGCGCGAAGAGGTTTCTGAACAAATCAAGGCGTTGAAGGAAATCAAGGTGATGGGCGAATACTATGGTCTCGACTTGAGCCGTCCGGCATATTCGGCACAAGAGGCTGTACAATGGGTATATATGGCTTATCTGGCTGCCGTTAAGGAACAAGATGGTGCAGCAATGTCGTTGGGTAATGTGTCGTCGTTCCTCGATATCTTTATTGAATATGATTTGGCACACGGCAAAATCAACGAGGTTTTTGCACAAGAACTTATCGACCAATTCATCATCAAACTTCGTATGGTGCGCCACTTGCGCATGCAATCGTACAACGATATCTTTGCTGGCGACCCAACATGGGTAACCGAAGCTATCGGTGGTCGTTTCAACGATGGACGTGTGAAGGTGACAAAAACATCGTTCCGCTTCTTGCAAACACTTTACAACCTTGGCCCATCGCCCGAACCCAATATGACCGTGCTCTGGAGCCCGGAACTGCCCGAAGGTTTCAAGGACTTCTGTGCAAAGGTGTCGGTAGATACAAGCTCTATCCAATACGAAAACGATAACTTGATGCGCGAAGTGCGCAATTGCGATGACTACGGTATTGCATGTTGCGTATCTTACCAAGCCATCGGTAAGCAAATTCAATTCTTTGGCGCACGTGCCAACCTGGCTAAGGCATTGCTCTTGGCTATCAACGGTGGTCGTTGTGAAAACACCGGTACTGTAATGGTGAAAGGTATTCCGGTGCTTACAAGTGATACACTGAAGTTCGAAGAGGTAATGGCCAACTACAAAAAGGTGTTGACAGAGATTGCTCGCGTTTACAACGAAGCGATGAACATCATTCACTACATGCACGATAAGTATTACTACGAAAAGGCACAAATGGCCTTCATCGATACTAATCCACGCATCAATTTGGCTTATGGTGTAGCCGGTCTTTCTATTGCGCTCGACTCGCTTTCGGCCATCCGATATGCTAAGGTTACTGCTCGTCGCAACGAAATTGGTTTGACCGAAGCGTTCGACATTGAAGGTGCATTCCCTTGCTTTGGTAACAACGACGACCGTGTCGATCAATTGGGTGTGGACTTAGTATATTACTTCAGCGAAGAATTGAAGAAGTTGCCTGTTTACAAAAATGCGCGTCCTACCCTCTCCTTGCTAACCATTACATCGAACGTTATGTATGGCAAGAAAACAGGTGCTACTCCTGACGGACGTGCCAAAGGCGTTCCTTTTGCTCCCGGTGCTAACCCCATGCACGGACGCGACAAGAATGGTGCTATTGCATCGTTAAGCTCGGTAGCCAAATTGCGCTATCGCGACTCGCAAGATGGTATCTCTAATACCTTCTCTATCGTTCCAAAATCGCTTGGTCCTACACCGGAAGAACGCATCGAAAACTTGGTAACCATGATGGATGCTTACTTCACTAAGGGTGCACACCACTTGAACGTGAACGTCTTGAATCGCGAAATGCTTGAAGATGCTATGGAACATCCGGAAAAGTATCCACAACTCACCATCCGTGTGTCGGGATATGCTGTAAACTTTGTTAAGTTGAGTCGCGAACATCAATTGGAGGTAATCAGCCGTAGCTTCCACGAAAGAATGTAATATCGT
>JAFYML010000035.1 GCA_017556595.1 Bacteroides sp. | reverse complement strand
GTGGTGTATTGTCATTGTCGCCCATGGTGGATGTATGTCGCGTACCTAGTTTCAATCGCTTGGAAGAGTCGTATGGCGAAGATGCTTATTTGTCGGCCGTGATGGGTACTGCTTTCGTTAAAGGATTGCAACAAGGCGACTTGACAAAAGGTGTGGGTGCATGCTCGAAGCACTACTTGGGATATGGTGGCGGTGGCGATGCCGACGAAAAAGAGATGATTGAAGAGATCTTGTTACCACACGAAGCAATGATTCGCTTAGCGGACAGCAAGGTGGTGATGCCGGGTTATCATGCTGTACATGGTACAAATTGTGTAGCCAATAGCGAAATTTTGCAAGATATTTTGCGCGACTATGTAGGTTTCGATGGTATGGTGGTGAGTGATTATACCGCTATCAATCAATTGCCAGGCTATGAAAATGCTATACAAAAAGCTGCTGCAGCTATCAATAATGGTAACGATGTGGATTTCCCTAGAGGCGAAAACTATCAGTACTTGGCAGAGGCTATTGAACAAGGATTGGTGAAACCCGAAGTGCTTGAACGTGCCGTAAAGAATGTGTTGCGTCATAAATTCCATGCAGGTCTCTTCGATGAAAATCCTTATTTGTATAGTACCGAACAGATTGTACTTGATACTCCCGAAGAACGTCAAACTTCATACGAGATTGCTACTCAATCGGTTGTATTGCTCGAAAATAATGGCGTTTTGCCGTTGAAAAATGTGAAAAATATCTTGGTGACTGGCCCTAATGCCAACTCAATGTGGGCAATGTGTGGCGACTACACTTTTCCTGCTATGTCTTACTTCTGGAAACATAACACAGAAGACTTGGAGCATGCACCTATCGTACGATTGCTCGAAGGTATGAATACCCGCAAACATGAGGGTATGAATATCCTTTACTCACGTGGATGCGATTGGACAGAAGAGATTGAAACAAAATATACCGAAACCGGTGATGAACGTGCGTGGGAATACACCTTGTTGCATCGCAAAGTTGATTCGGGCGAGGTGGCCAATAAACAAGAGGCATTGGCTATGGCTAAGCAAGCGGATGTTATCATTGCTGCTATGGGTGAAAATGTGATGCTTTGCGGTGAAAATCGCGACCGCCAAGGTTTGCGTTTGCCAGGCAAGCAAGAGCAATATGTGGAAGAGTTGCTGGCAACAGGTAAGCCGGTTGTATTGGTAATGTTTGGTGGACGTGCGCAAGTAGTGTCGGGTATTGCCGAACGTTGTGCAGCCGTTATTCAAGCATGGTATCCTGGCGAAGAGGGTGGTAATGCAGTAGCAGATATCCTCTATGGTAACGTATCGCCATCGGCTAAGTTGTCGGTAAGCTATCCGAACGAAGAGGTGTACGAACCGCTTTGCTATAACTACTCGGCTGAACAAGATGCACGCGTGGCATGGCCTTTCGGATATGGTTTGAGCTATACAACGTTTGAATATGCTAACCTTGCAATGGAAAAAGAAACTGCTACAACCGATGAAGCCATTACACTTTCGTTTGAAGTAAAGAATACAGGTAATGTTGCGGCTGATGAAATTGCGCAAATCTATCTCTCGCCAGCCGATAGCAATACAAATATTCGTCCTATCCAATTGCAAGGATTTGCACGTGTGTCGCTTGCACCCGGCGAAACAAAGAAGGTGGAAGTGAAGATGTACACCGAACAATTTGGCTATTACAGTAACGAAGGACAACGCCAATGGAACATTACACCGGGCGAATTTACTATCAAGGTGGGTGCATCGTCGCAAGATATTAAGTTGAGCGAAAACATTAGCTTGCAGGGCGAAAAAGTGGTTAAACCATTGAGAGATTATTATTTCTCGGAAAGTATTGTAAAATAAGATATGATTGAAGTGAGCGATGCGGCTTTGCGTCAAGCCGCCGAAGAGGGAATGGACGCGTTTATTCAGGTGTTTACCGATGCGTATAAGCAGGTAATAGGCGATGAATGGAATGCCGAAAAGATGGCGTTGCTCAATGCTGAACAACACACTTTGTTGGCCTATCAATTGTTTCGCGACGAAGTGATGGAAGGTGGCTTTTGCCAATTGATTCAAAATGGTTATGGTGGCTACATCTTCATGAATCCATTTGCCAAAGCATTGCGCTTGTGGGGTGTGGGCGACTTGACGAAACTTATTTATAGTGCACGCGAAATTTATGTAGCCAATAAGGAAGATTTAGAACGTGAACGTACCGACGAAGAGTTTATGGCTATGTACGAACAATACGAAGCCTTCGACGACTTGGAAGATGCATTCTTGGAAAAGGAAGAGATGTTTACCGCGCTTGTAGCCGAATATGTGGATGAACATTTGACTCAATTTGCATCGATTGTTTAATAAGATTTATTAAAAACACTGAAAAATGGGTTAAGATAGAAACAATATTGATTCTTTTGACTATTTTTGCACCGCAAAATTTAAACAATACAAAAATGAAACATTTGAAATTGATGATGGCAGCCCTTGCCATGATGATGGGCTTAACTATGACATCGTGTTTCGACGATGAAGATTCTTACGAAACAGTAATAACTTCAATCGCTAAAATGAAACAAGGATTGACTGGTGGTTATGAATTTGTTACAACCGAAGGCTTCGTAATTATCCCTGATGCTGCATCTGTTAGCAAAATGGAAGCGAACAATAAGATTAAATTTGAGGACTTCTTGAACGAAGTGTGCTATGTAATCTATACAGTTGAAGGTAAAGACCCTATTAAAAAGGAAGATACAAGTATCTCTGGCGTAACATTGGAAGGTTTTACTTCATTGAGCGAAACAGTAGAAATTGTATCGGAAAAGGGTGCAGCGAACGACTCGATTAACAACGCAGCTATTATTTCGTTGGGTAAGGATATTAACGAACATACCAAACCATCTTTATTCGACCAATCTACTGTTTTCTTGTGCATCGACTATTTTATGGTGAATAAGCAACACTCATTCACTTTGGTAAATTATGGTGTAGATGAATTGGTAGAAGAGGGTGTATTGACATTGTATTTGCGTCATAATAACAATGGCGACTCAATGCAAAACACAACATCGACTGCTTACTATTGGGCTAACCAAGGTTATGTATGGAGTTTCTATCATGCGTTCGATATTACAAGACCTTTGATGGATTACCAATTGAAGTATGGCAAGAAGCCAGAAGCTATTGGTATTGTAACAATGGAAAATCTAAACTCTCCATCGTTGGAACAAGCGAAAGAGTACACTCATTACATCGAATACAAAGAAAAGAAGTAAGATTTGAATTATAAAGATTTATTTCATATTGCCCTTAAACTGATTTCCTCCCCTGCGGCAGCTTGGGAGGAAATTCGTTTGGAGGAGGATAAGCAAAAAGTGTTCATGGCTTTTGTCTATCCTCTCATTGGCTTATGTGGGTTGTCTGTATTCATTGGTACAATCTTTAGCTTGGGATGGAGTGGGCCACAAAGTTTCCAAATTGCGATGACGAAGTGTTGCGCTGTAGCAGTGTCGCTTTTTGGTGGATACTATTTGGCTTCATACTTGCTGAATGAATTGTCGATGCGTATGCTTAAACGCGAGGACAACCTCTTGCTGATGCAACAATTTGCGGGCTATGCTATGGTGGTGTTATTTGCGTTGCAGATAATCATCGGACTAATGCCCGAATTTAGCATTGTTGCTATATTGTTGCAATTTTACATTGCGATTGTTGTATGGGAAGGAAGTGATAAGTTGTTGCAAATAGCCGAAAACGAACGTGTGCGTTTCACTATTATTGCAACCGTAATACTTGTTGCTTGTCCGACAATCATACAATTTATTTTTAACAAATTAACGGCCATATTAAACTAAATGAAGCAACCAGCAATAAATATCAAGAATAAACGAGCTACGTTCGATTACGAACTGATTGACACCTATACGGCTGGCATTGTGTTGACCGGTACGGAGATAAAATCTATCCGATTGGGAAAGGCAAGCTTGGTGGATACTTATTGCTATTTCGTAAACAACGAGTTGTGGGTGAAAAATATGCATATTGCAGAATACTTCTATGGCTCGTACAACAACCATACCGCTCGCCGCGAACGAAAATTACTACTAACCAAAAAAGAACTGGATAAGTTGAAACGTGGTTCGCTCGATCCCGGATTTACACTTATCCCTGTTCGCTTATTCATCAATGAAAAAGGATTGGCAAAGGTGGTAGTAGCACTTGCAAAGGGTAAGAAACAATACGATAAGCGTCAGTCGCTGAAGGAGAAAGATGACAAACGCGACATGGCGCGCATGTTCAAATACTAACTAAAACATTGATGGCAACGCTGAACGAAAAGGTGCGTCAACGCATCTTGATTTTGGATGGTGCTATGGGCACCATGATACAACAATACAACCTTTCGGAGGCTGACTTCCGTGGCGAAAGGTTTGTGGATATACCTGGGCAGATGAAGGGAAATAATGATATTCTCTGCTTGACTCGCCCCGATGTGGTGAAAGATATTCATCGCAAGTATCTGCAGGCAGGTGCTGATATTATTGAAACCAATTCGTTCAATGCTACACGCATTAGTATGACCGACTATCGTGTCGAGGAATACATTGCGGAAATTAACCTCGCGGCCGCTCGATTGGCACGCGAAGTGGCCGATGAGTTCACGGCAATTACTCCCGATAAACCGCGTTTCGTTGCTGGTTCGGTAGGGCCAACAAATAAAACTCTCTCATTAAGTCCCGATGTAAATAATCCTGCTTTGCGTAACATTACTTACGATGAATTGCTCAATGCTTATGTTGAGCAAATGGAGGCATTGTTGCAAGGTGGGGTGGATGTGTTGTTGATTGAAACCATTTTCGATACACTGAATGCAAAAGCTGCTATCCATGCCGCACAATTGGCAATGGAAAGAGTGGGTAGAGAGGTGCCATTGATGCTTTCGGTTACTGTTTCGGATATTGCCGGACGCACATTGTCCGGTCAAACACTCGATGCTTTTCTTGCGTCGGTGCAACATGCTCAGTTGTTTTCTGTCGGCTTGAATTGTTCGTTTGGTGCGCGTCAGATGAAACCTTTCTTACGTCAGCTAGCCGAGCATGCTCCTTATTATATATCTGTTTATCCCAATGCAGGCTTACCCAATAGCTTAGGACAATATGACCAATCGCCCGAAGAAATGGCGGCAGAAGTACGCGAGTACATCGAAGAGGGATTGGTGAATATTGTGGGCGGTTGTTGTGGCACTACGCACGAATATATTGCTCAGTTTGTTGCACTAGTTGAAGGTGCGCAACCGCATGTGCCGGTCAGTGAATCGCCTAATATGTGGTTGTCGGGTTTGGAATTGCTAGAAATGCGTCCAGAGATTAATTTCTTGAATGTGGGCGAACGATGCAACGTAGCAGGCTCGCGCAAATTCTTGCGATTGATAAATGAAAAGAACTATGACGAGGCGCTAAGCATTGCTCGCAAGCAAGTGGAAGATGGCGCGTTAGTGATAGATATAAATATGGACGATGGTTTGCTCGATGCAGAAAAGGAAATGACTACCTTCTTGAATCTACTTGCATCCGAGCCGGAAATTGCTAAAGTACCGGTAATGATTGACTCGTCCAATTGGCGTGTTATAGAAGCTGGGTTGAAGTGTGTGCAAGGCAAACCAATCGTTAATTCCATTTCACTGAAAGAGGGTGAGGAGGTTTTCACGCAACGTGCTGCGTGCATTCGCGCAATGGGTGCGGCAGTTGTAGTGATGGCTTTCGATGAAAATGGACAAGCCGATACGTTTGAACGTAAAATAGAGGTGTGCGAACGGGCTTATCGTTTGCTTACCGAAAAGGTAGGTTTCCGTGCTTGCGATATCATCTTTGACCCCAATGTATTAGCCATTGCAACGGGAATGGAAGAGCATAACAACTATGCTTTGGATTTTATTCGAGCTGCTCAATGGATAAAGCAAAACTTACCCGGTGCTCACGTAAGTGGTGGGGTTAGTAATTTATCATTCTCTTTTAGAGGCAATAACTATATTCGTGAGGCGATGCATGCCGTATTCCTTTATCACGCTATTGAGGCAGGTATGGATATGGGCATTGTAAATCCTTCTACATCGGTATTGTATAGCGATATCCCTACCGATTTGTTGACGTTGTTGGAAGACGTCGTGTTGAATCGTCGCCCTGATGCAACCGAACGATTGATAGAGGTCGCAACAGAATATAAGCAGCAACAAGCTACCAATAGCGCTCAAACAAATGCTTCTTCGGCAAAGAATTGGCGTAATGAATCGTTGGTCGATCGTTTGCAACAAGCTTTGATTAAAGGCATTGCCGACTATTTGCAAGACGATTTATCCGAAGCATTGCAACACTATGAACATGCCGTTGACATTATAGAAGGCCCATTGATGGCTGGTATGAATAGGGTAGGCGATTTGTTTGGTGCAGGTAAAATGTTTTTGCCGCAAGTAGTAAAGACGGCTCGCACCATGAAACAAGCGGTAACTATTCTTCAACCTACGATAGAGGCGCAAAAGCAAAACTCGACAGCTACTTCGGGAAAAGTGCTTCTTGCAACGGTAAAGGGTGATGTACACGATATAGGAAAGAATATTGTGTCGGTGGTAATGGCTTGTAACGGCTATGAGATAATCGATTTAGGTGTTATGGTGCCAACGGAAGTAATTGTGCAACGCGCTATCGAAGAAAAGGTGGATATGATAGGTTTAAGTGGCTTGATAACACCTTCGCTCGAAGAAATGGTGAATGTTGCCAAAGCGCTACAAGCTGCCGGTCAAAAGATTCCTTTGCTAATTGGTGGTGCAACTACCTCTTTGCTACATACGGCATTGAAGATTGCACCTGTGTATCATGCGCCTGTTGTGTATATGAAGGATGCTTCGCAAAATGCAAGTGTAGCGGCTCGTTTGATGAATGATGTTCAGCGCCAAGAATTGGTGGATGAACTTAGCGAAACGTATAATCGCTTGCGTCAAGAACATGCCCAGCAACAACCTACGTTATTGCCCTTCGAGGAAGCTAACAAACGCAAACTTAATCTCTTTTAATTTTATTCATTAGGTATTATTCGTCCGATGGCAATAGCTTGGCGGCTATGCGCTTTTTGGGCGATAGGCTCATGTCGCGCAATTGTTCGGCTTGGCGAACAATGTTTCCTGGGCCATCTTTGAATTGACCAACCGCCTTTTGATAATCATTTTGCAGAGCATCTACGCGGTCGCCAATAGCAAGTAGCGTATCGCCAAAACCGGCAATCTTTTCATATAGTTTAGTGCCGCGGTCGATGATGTTTTGCACATTCTTCACTTGATTTTCGCGTTTCCAAAGGTCGAGCGATAGGCGTAGTGCACTAATTAGGTTGGTAGGATTCATCAATACCACCTTTTTGTTGTATGCATATTCCCACAAGTTGCTATCGGCTTGAATGGCTTGTAGATAGGCACCTTCGGTAGGAATAAACATCATTACAAAGTCGGGCGCTTTGATGTCGTAGCGTGAATAATCTTTTTGACTGAGTTCATCGATATGATTGCGCACTGATTGCAAGTGTGCTTTCAGTAATCGTTCTTGTTCGGCACGGTCGTCGGTAGCGGTGAGCGATGCGTAGGCGGTAAGCGATACTTTCGAATCGATGATAATATCTCTATCGTCTGGGTATCGGATGATGATATCGGGTTGCATGCGTTGTCCGCTTTCTTCGTTGATAAGGATTTCGCCCGTGTCGTCTTTGATAAACTCTTGGCGGAAGTAGTGTTCGCCTTCGATTAATCCGGACGATTGCAAAATGCGTTCAAGAATCATTTCACCCCAATTTCCTTGTTGTTTTGAGTCGCCTTTTAGTGCGCGTGTCAAGTTGTTTGCCTCTTCGCTAAGGCGGTTGTTCAAATCGCGCAATTCTTTGATGTGTTCGCCTAGTGAGTGACGTTCTTTTGCTTCGGTGGTGTAAACTTGCTCTACCTTTTCGCGAAACTCCTTGATGTCTTTGTCGAGTGGGCGTAGCAGGTTACTGATATGTTCGCCGCTCATTTTGGTAAAGTCTTCCGTCTTGCTTTGGAAGATGCGATTCGAGATGTTCTCGAATTCGGTATTCATGCGCTTGTGTAAGTTTTCTACCTCTTCTTTTTGTTGCTTCAAGCGCGTTTCCCATTGCTCTTGTTGCTGATTTAGGCGTTCGATGAACGATGCCTCTTGTGCATTTATACGCTCTTTGAACGAACGCTCTTGTTCGGCCAATCGTTTTTCGTATTGTTGGCGTTGTTCGTTCAATAATGCGTCGGCTTGCTTCTCTTGTAGGGCAATTCGTTCGTTGGCGTTTTGACGTTCGCGCATCAATGCTTCGTCGGCATTGTGCTTTAGCAATGCTTCTTGTGAAGCAGCTGCGTCGAGTTTTGCTTTGAGCGAAGTGCTTTTTCTCGATTCGTAGATGTATCCTATAAGTAGTATTATAAGGATGATAGCAGCCGGTATAATAAATGCAATATTCATCTTTAATAAATTATTTCGCGTTTATATATAAATGTAAAATGAATTTATACCTAAATTATTTTATAAATAGGCATAAATGTTATTCGGTCAATACTTCGTGTCCATCTTCGGTTATTAGCACCATGCTTTCCCATTGTGCGCTGGGCAATCCGTCTTCGGTGCAAACTGTCCATCCGTCGGCTTCGTCAATGAAAACATCGTAGCATCCCATGTTTATCATTGGTTCGATGGTGAAGGTCATGCCGGGCACTATCATCATGCCGGTGCCGCGCTTACCAAAGTGTTCAACGTCGGGCTCTTCGTGAAATTTCACACCTACACCATGTCCGCAAAGGTCGCGCACTACGCTATAGCCGTTCTTTTCGGCATGTTCTTGTATGGCGGCGCCAATATCGCCCAATCGTATCCACGGACGAGCCATTTCCACACCAATGTTGCGACATTCTTTAGCTACTTGCACCAATCGTTGCCATTCGGGTTGTACGTTGCCTATCATGAACATACGGCTTGCATCGGAGAAATAGCCTTTGTAGATGGTAGAAACATCAACGTTTAATATATCGCCATTTCGTAACACCTCTTTTGTGCTAGGTATGCCGTGACACACTACGTCGTTGATGCTTGTGCATACGCTTTTCGGGAAACCTTCGTAACCGAATGGGGCGGGTATGGCATCGTGATCGGTGGTGAAGCAATACACCATGTGGTCAATATCGGCCGTTGTCATACCTTCTTCTATATGTTCGCTCAAGTAATTGAGTAGGGCAGTATTTATCTTGGCACTTTCGCGTATGCCGGCTAGTTGCTCGGCCGTGCGCAATAAGTGGCGTTGAGGCAATCGTACTCCCTCGCGCTTATATTGTTGTATCTTGGCTTCTACTTCGTCCGAGTATCCCTTCGGACAGAAACGCATCTGTTTGCTTTGCTTCTTCATTGTTAAAAAATGGATAGTCAGTTTTATTTCCACAAAAATAGAGATAATAATGCAGATGCACAATAGTAAATCGGTAGAAAATGTTTATCTTCGCATCGAAAACAAAACTTTTACAAACGATGAGAAAACTACTATTCACTTTATCTGTGTTGGCGTTGCTTTGCACAAGTTGTGTAACTACGCAAAATGCTGGTGCCGTGATGACCGGTGCTGCTATTGGTAATAATGTAGGAGGTACTATTGGTGGCTTGCTTGGCGATGGTAGTGGTGGGCGACATGGTGCTTTCCGTGGCTCGTCTATTGGAAGTTTGATAGGCACGGTGGCCGGTGCGGTTATTGCCAACGAAATGACTAAACCTCGCGAACAACATGCGCCCGAGGAAGTACATGCACACCGACGCCCGTCGCAATCGCATGTACAATCGCTAAATAATGCGCAATTGAAAATTCGTAATATTCGTTTCATCGACCAAAACCGCAATCAAACAATCAATCCGCAAGAGGTGTGTAAGATTGTTTTCGAAATTGTAAACGAAAGCAATCGTCCGGCGCACAATGTTGTGCCTATCGTAGAAGAGGTGTCGGGCATGAAGAATATCTACATTTCGCCTTCGACAATGGTCGAACGCCTTGCACCGCGCGATGGCATTCGCTACACCGCAACACTTGAATCTGGCAAACGCATTAAAAACGGCTACGCAATTATTCGCGTAGCGGTGGCGAATGAATACGGTGAAGAAGCCGATTGGCAAGAGTTTGAAATACCTACCCGCCGTTAAGCGGGATAGGGCATTGCCCCTCCATGTAAAGAAACTTTTATTTCATAAAATAGCACTGAATTGTGCTGATAAATTTACCCTACTGAGAAAATATATTTTCCTAGTAGGGTAAATCTTTTTTCGCAACTGGGAAAATAAATCGCTCGTTTACGCCCTTTTCTCTGTGTAAGGAAATCTTTACGCTATACCTATTTAATAAATAGATTTTCTACTTGTATTATTTATTAATTTGTGTTAAATATAAAGTGTTTTAAGCTACTATGTATTGCATAGTACTAAAGTTTAGCATACATTTGTGCCATGCAAACTAAACGATAATATAAAAATGGATGTAAACAACGTAAAATCGCAAATGCGCAAGGGTATGCTCGAATATTGCATTTTGTTGTTGCTACACAAGCAACCTGCCTATGCATCGGACAT
>JAFYML010000034.1 GCA_017556595.1 Bacteroides sp. | reverse complement strand
TACCACCAACATACTGATGAAGCCAAGCAACAAAAAGACATAGCTTATAAGTTCAACTGTTCCTGCAGTGGTTTTTGTTCGGTCCGACATCAAACGTATCTCTAACGGAAGTGTTTCGGGCACATACTTACGACAGATGGTTTCCAACTTCTTCACACACGCCTTGGCATCGGCTTGTGGGGTAAGGCGGAAATAATAGCAAATGTCTGATAGGGTAGGTCGAACAACGGAACCAATGTATTGCCCCACTAAACCGGGTTCTTTGTGCAAGGATTCATATACACCGGCTATCTGATATTCATAACCGTCTAATTTTACGATACCATCGACACCATCCTTTTGCAATTGGTTGTAGAACGCACGGCTCACATAAACCATATTTACGGCATTGGCATCTACCACCTTGCCTTGCATGGGCACATTAAAGAAACTGAAATAGTCTGGTGAAGCTGATACTTCGCGTATATACCACGAACGTTCTTCGTTCGTGTACTGCGAAAATCCAAAACTTTCCCCTATCTCAAGCATCGAGTAGGTATATGACTCGATTTCGGGCATTTGCTGTGCATCACTCAGTATGGCATCCCAATTTTTATCCATTCGTGCGGTATTCACCTTGAGCATTATGATGCGCTCTTCCTCTTCTTCGGTCAGATAGATGGTAGATGTATCGCCAAATGTTTCATGCACTGCCATAGCGGTAATAATGGCTCCACCTACAAAGAACAGAGAAATGGCCATTTGTAGTCCAATCATGCTGTTGCGGAACAGGTGACGACGACTACCCACCATTACCATGCTGATAATGCTGGTACGACGAAGCCGCCAAACTGGATAGAGGCAGATAACAAAGCAAACCACCATTACTACAACATAGGTCTTGAACTGTTGCCAATAGACATCGCTCATTTGGAAGAAATTCGTAAATTCTTCCAATAGGTATTGCGAAGCAAGCACATAGCACACTTCGCTCAAGCACATCGAAAGCAGGAAAGCCACTGTCATCATACAAAAGCACTCGGCAAGAAGCAAGGTCAACAGGCCACCGATGCTTGAACCCACACACTTGCGGATAGCCAATTCGCGCTGACGGTTGTAAAACATCTGAATGATGAACTTCAAGAAGTTGACCAACCCTGAAAGCAGGATAAGTGAACCGATGCAAAGGCCGAATATCTCTACCCAAAAGAACTCTTTATAACGACTTTCATTGGTCAGTACATAGATAAATGAATCCGGATTGCCCGGTTCCATTTCAATTTGCCGCATATGCTGTACAAACCCTTGCATATCTACTCCAGGCTTAACAATTGCTGACACGTTAGCAAGGGGCAAATATTGTAGGGAAGAGTGTGAGGCCGAAAGTGGAAAGTAGATATCAACAATACGGCTCTTATCGGCAGTTTCGCCCGAAACAATACCGGCTATGCGAAAACTCTCCAAGTCGCCATCGTTCAGCTTAGGCAAGCGGATAGATAGTCCGATGGGGTTTTCATTGCCAAAGGCCCGACGAGCAAACTTTTCGGTTATCACCACTTCGTCCATCTTCTGCAAACT
>JAFYML010000392.1 GCA_017556595.1 Bacteroides sp. | reverse complement strand
GGATGTTGCGTTGCACTGAATAGTTCGCCCACCAAATAGACGTTGGTGAATGCTAGTGCTATCAGTTGGTCGACAACTTTTTGATGCTCGGCCGCACTATCATCGCCCAATTCGCGCATATCGCCCAAGATGAGCAACTTATCGGTAGCTTGCATGCGATGGAAGTTCTCAATGCTGACTTGCATGCTGCTGGGGTTGGCATTGTATGCATCGATAATAAGGGTGTTACGAGCCGTTTGCTTTAATTGCGAACGGTTGTTTTGTGGGGCGTATTGTGAAAGGGCTTCACAAATCAAGTTGTCGGGCACGCCGAAATAACGTCCTACGGTTACGGCCGCCAATGCATTGGGTAGGTTGTAATCGCCAATGAGTTGTGTTTGCACCTGGTGCGTCTCGCCATCGGCTTGCCATTCGAATGCTAAGAATGGCGAGTTTGCGGTACACTTGCCGCTAACGAACGAATCGGATTTACTACCATAATAGATGGTTTCCAATCCTTGTGCAATTCCTTTTAAGTAAGGGTTATCGTCGTGCAAGAAGATGAATGCATCGGGGCGTGTACGCAAGAAATCGTATAGCTCGCCTTTGGTGCGAATAACCCCTTCGAAAGAACCAAATCCTTGTAAATGAGCCTTTCCTACGTTGGTGATGAGGCCGCAATCAGGCTCGGCAATCTCTACCAATTCTTGAATGTCGCCCGGATGACTCGCTCCCATCTCTACAACGGCCAATTGGTGCTCGGGACGTAATTTCAGTAACGTTAAGGGCACCCCGATTTGGTTGTTCAAGTTGCCTTGTGTGTAAAGCAAGTTGAATTGCTTGCTAAGTACGGCCGCCATCAACTCTTTGGTGGTAGTCTTTCCATTAGTGCCGGTAATGCCAATGATGCGTGTGCCTAATGTACGTCGATGCAAGTTGGCCAATTGTTGCAAAGCTTTCAAGCAATCCTCTACTAACAAGTAACGTTCATCGTTGGGTTGTGCATAGCATGCTTCGTCGATTACGGCAAATGCGCAACCGGCTTCCAACGCTTTTGCGGCAAATGCATTGCCGTTGAATGTTTCGCCTTTCAAGGCAACAAACATTGAGTTTTGAGGACAATTTCGACTATCGGTAGTTAGTCCGTTACATGCTAAAAAGGCTTTATAAATAGTTTCAATACACATGTTTTCTCTGATTAGTGGGCTTATTGGCTACAAACTTACGCAAAAAAGGGGGATTTATTGCGGTTTTTGCTAAAATAAAGTAATTTTATTTGTAAGTTTGTAGGCGATAAATAAATCAATGGTAGCATGAACGTTAAGAAACCACATTTTATCAATTTTGGCGGCTCGCTGATGGATGTTTCCATACCTCGCGTAATGGGCATCTTGAATGTAACGCCCGACTCCTTCTATAGCGGAAGTCGCACGCAGACATCAACGCAGATTGTTGAGCGTGTTGAGCAATTGCGCAACGAGGGTGCCGACATCATTGATATCGGTGCATGCTCTACTCGTCCGGGTAGTGAGCAACCTACGATCGACGAGGAGATAAATCGTTTACGAATGGGGTTGAAGGTGGTGCGAGATGTTTGGCCAGAGGCTATCCTTTCTGTAGATACCTATCGCTCAAAAGTAGCACAGATGTGTGTCGAAGAGTATGGAGTGGCGATGGTGAATGATATTGCCGCCGGACAGATGGACGAGGATATGTTTCCCACCATTGCTCGATTGGGAGTTCCTTATGTGTTGATGCACATGCAAGGTACGCCGGAAACAATGCAACAAAATCCCCATTACGACAATTTGTTGAAAGATATATGCCTTTTCTTTGCCGAGCGAATCAATCGCTTACGTCAATTAGGGGTAAAAGATATTATCTTGGATCCTGGCTTTGGATTTGGTAAAACATTGGAGCAAAACTACCAGTTATTAGCCAATTTGCACGGAATGCGTTTCATGGAGCTACCGATACTATTCGGTGCATCTCGCAAATCTATGGCGTGGAAACTGCTGAACATAACGCCCGAAGAGGCATTGAATGGCACTACTGCATTGAATACCATTGCACTGATGAATGGGGCCAATATCTTGCGTGTACACGATGTGAAAGAGGCACGCGAGGCCATAAAAATTGTAGAAAAACTCATTGAAAACCAGAATATATGATTGAATTTGGTATAAAAGATTTTATAGATATCTTGCTCGTAGCCTGCTTGTTGTACTACCTATACAAGTTGATGAAAATGTCAGGCTCAATCAATGTGTTTACCGGCATATTGGTTTTTATCTTGCTTTGGTTGGTTGTGTCGCAAGTGTTGGAAATGAAGTTGTTAGGCTCAATTTTCGACAAGTTGGTCAATGTAGGTGTGCTGGCATTGATTATTATTTTCCAGAAAGAAATTCGACGTTTCCTTTTCACGTTAGGTTCGCACAATCATGCCAATGCTTTGGTGCGGTTCTTTACCCGAGGTGGTAAGAAGAATAGCATCGAACACGACGATATGGTGCCTATTGTCATGGCTTGCATGAATATGTCGAAGCAAAAAGTTGGTGCACTTATCGTGATTGAACATCAAGTAGCTTTGAGCGATGTGATGCGCACCGGTGATACGATAGACGCCCGCATTACTCAACGATTGATTGAAAATATCTTTTTTAAAAATAGTCCCTTGCACGATGGCGCAATGGTGATTAGTAAAGAACGTATCAAAGCGGCCGGTTGCATCTTACCCGTATCGCACAATCTCGACATACCGAAAGAGTTGGGATTGCGTCATCGTGCCGCATTAGGCATCTCGCAAGTATCGGATGCGTATGCCATCATCGTCTCAGAAGAAACAGGCTCAATTTCGGTGGCTCATGAAGGAAAATTCCATCTACACCTTACCCCCGAAGAATTAGAGCAACTCATAACTCATAAATCATAATTCACAATAAGCATGGATAGAAGAGATTTTTTGCGTACAGGAGGAATGGCATTATTAGGCTCATTAGCTGTGCCTTCCGTTATGTTGTCTTCGTGCCAAGACAAACCATTGGTTATAGGCAGCATGGATGGCGTAAATGCTGCGATGAATCACTTTGGCGTTACCGAATCGGATTTGAAAAAAGTGCTTGCAGCAGCGTTGGAAAAGGGTGGCGACTATGCCGACCTATACTTCGAACACACGTTCAATAACAGTGTGGCACTAATGGATG
>JAFYML010000391.1 GCA_017556595.1 Bacteroides sp. | reverse complement strand
TGATGCTTATTGGTGGTATAAGTATTTTCTTTGCCGCTATCATCTGGCTGTTCACACAAGTGGGACGCGACGAGATGGGCGTTTACTCTACATTGGTAGCAAACGTGTTGCTATTCTCCATCATCCTTACGTTCATCCTTTGGGGAGTACACAAGCGAATAAATGTGTACGATTCGTTTATCGAAGGCGCGAAAGAAGGATTCACTACCGCCATTCGCATCATTCCGTATTTGGTGGCTTTTCTCGTTGGAATCGCCGTTTTTCGCGCATCGGGAGCCATGGATATCATCGTTAATGGCATAGGATATTTAGTAGGATTGTGTGGCGTTGATACCACCTTTGTAGGAGCGCTTCCTACCGCACTAATGAAATCGCTTAGCGGAAGTGGTGCCAACGGATTAATGATAGACACGATGCAAACATATGGTGCCGATTCGTTAGTAGGACGCATGTCGTGCGTGGCTCGTGGTGCATCGGATACTACGTTCTATATCCTTGCCGTCTATTTCGGCAGTGTAGGCATCTCGAAAACACGCAATGCCGTGACGTGCGGATTGATAGCCGACTTTTCGGGCATCATAGCCGCTATCATCATCAGTTACCTATTTTTTACATAGTATATGATAAGTTATCAAACAGACAGTGTAAGCATGCCACCCATCAAACGACGTGAGGTGAGCGAATGGATTAAACAAGTTGCCGCATCGTATGGCAAGAAAGTGGGCGATATAGCCTATATCTTCTGCTCGGACGAGCGAATCTTGGAGGTGAACCGCCAATATCTGCAACACGACTACTACACCGACATCATCACCTTCGACTATACCGAGGGAAAACGCATCAGTGGCGATTTGTTTATCAGTTTAGATACCATACAAACCAATGCCGAACAATTTGCAAACAATGATTATCAACGCGAGTTGCATCGGGTTATCATTCACGGCATTTTACATTTGTGTGGCATCAACGATAAAGGCCCTGGCGAACGAGAAATAATGGAACAAGCTGAGAATCAAGCATTAAGCATGCTAACGGATTAATCTCACGAAAAATGAATACAAAGGTTTTTTATATACCCTTTGTTTGTACTATCTTTGCGCAATAAAATAACAGATATGGATTTTAATTACGATGTCATAGTGATTGGGGCCGGTCATGCCGGATGTGAAGCAGCCGCTGCTTCGGCCAACTTAGGCTCGAAAACCTGCCTGATTACCATGGATATGAACAAGATAGCCCAAATGAGTTGTAACCCGGCTATCGGAGGCATAGCCAAAGGGCAAATAGTTCGCGAGATTGATGCATTAGGCGGATATACAGGTATTGTTACAGACCAAACGGCTATCCAATTTCGTATATTGAATCGTTCGAAAGGGCCCGCTATGTGGAGCCCGCGCGCACAATGTGACCGCGGAAAGTTTATCTGGGCATGGCGAGAGATCTTGGAAAACATCCCCAATCTACACATTTGGCAAGACACTGTTTGCGAATTGCTTGTTGAAGATGGCGAGGTGAGAGGTGTAAAAACAGCTTGGGGAGTAACTTTCCATGCAAAGTGTGTAGTGCTAACAGCCGGTACATTCCTCAATGGTTTAATGCACATTGGTAGCACCATGCTACCGGGTGGACGAATGGCAGAGCCTGCAAGTTACAAATTGACCGAATCCATCGCGGCTCACGGCATCGGCTATGGACGCATGAAGACAGGTACGCCCGTAAGAATTGATGGCAGGAGTGTTCATTACGAAGAGATGGAAATTCAAGAAGGAGAGGCCGATTTCCACAAATTCTCGTTTATGAATACGGGCGTAAGACACCTTAAGCAATTGCCTTGCTGGACATGTTTTACCAACGATGAATGTCATGAAATTCTACGAGGTGGATTAGCAGAATCGCCCCTTTTCAACGGACAAATTCAAAGCATAGGCCCCCGCTATTGTCCAAGTATCGAGACAAAAATCGTAACCTTCCCCGACAAACCACAGCATCAACTATTCTTGGAACCTGAAGGCGAAACTACGCAAGAACTATACTTGAACGGATTCTCTTCATCGCTCCCAATGAACGTACAAATTGAGGCATTAAAGAAAATACCTGCATTCCGCGACATGATTATCTACCGCCCCGGATATGCGATTGAATATGACTATTTCGACCCAACGCAATTGAAACATACGTTGGAAACGAAGAAAATTAAAAACCTTTTCTTGGCAGGACAAGTAAACGGAACTACCGGATACGAAGAAGCCGCAGGACAAGGAATCATTGCAGGTATCAATGCACACATCAATTGTCACGGTGGTGAACCATTTACATTGGCACGAGACGAAGCCTATATCGGCGTATTAATCGACGATTTAGTAACAAAAGGAGTGGATGAACCATATCGTATGTTCACCTCGCGAGCAGAATATCGCATTCTTCTTCGTATGGATGATGCCGATATGCGCCTGACCGAACGTTCTTGGAAATTGGGATTGGCTAAAAACGATCGCTACGAATTGCTAAAATCGAAGCGTGAAGCAATAAACAATATCATTGATTTTACACGTAACTATTCCATCAAAGCGGCCTTAATAAATCCTGCGCTTGAAAGCTTAGGCACTACCCCACTTCGCCAAGGATGCAAACTCGTCGATCTTATCAATCGTCCACAAATCACCATTGAGAACATTGCCGAACACGTTAATGCCTTCAAGAATCAATTAGATAAGATTACCGATAGAAAGGAAGAAATTATCGAAGCGGCCGAAATCTTAATCAAATACGAAGGATATATAGGACGCGAACGTATTATTGCCGATAAACTGGCGCGACTTGAAAGCATCAAAATAAAAGGGAAATTTGATTATGCCAACTTGCAATCGCTATCGACAGAAGCACGACAAAAGCTAATCAAAATAGATCCCGAAACGATTGCACAAGCAAGTCGCATACCTGGTGTATCGCCTAGTGACATCAATGTATTGTTGGTGTTATCCGGCCGATAAAACGATAAATGTTCCACGTGAAACATCAATAAAAACTTCATAGAAATGAGCAAAGAAGCATTAAAGAAAAGCATCAGAGAAATTCCCGATTTCCCAATACCGGGCATCCTATTTTTCGATGTTACAACCCTATTCAAAGATCCAAAAGCATTAAACGAGCTTTCGGATATCCTTTATGAAACATACAAGGACAAAGGCATCACAAAAGTGGTAGGTATTGAATCGAGAGGATTCATCATGGGAGCTATGCTTGCAGCACGTTTAGGCGCAGGTTTTGTACCTATTCGTAAACCCGGTAAATTACCTGCTGAAACGATTGAAGAAAGCTATGCTAAAGAATATGGTACAGACACTATTCAGATGCATAAAGATGCTATTTGCGAAGAAGATGTTGTGCTTTTACACGACGACCTTTTAGCAACCGGTGGCACTATGAAAGCCGCATGTAACTTGGTAAAACAGATGAATCCTAAAAAGGTATTGGTAAACTTCCTCATCGAACTGAAAGATTTGAATGGCAAAGAAGTCTTCGACAAAGATGTAGAGGTAGAATCGGTTCTCATTATGTAAACTGAAAATGGAAGAACTTCGCACATCAGATTACCTAAAAGGGATTGTACAAAATCTACCCGAAGGGCCAGGTATATACCAATATCTGAATAGCGAAGGAACCATTATATACGTAGGCAAAGCGAAGAATCTGAAACGACGTGTTTCGTCTTACTTTAATAGGGAACACGAACCTGGTAAAACGCGGGTATTGGTTAGTAAAATAGCCGATATCCGCTATATTATTGTCAATTCGGAAGAGGATGCCCTACTATTAGAAAACAACCTTATCAAGAAGTACAAACCGCGCTATAATGTACTGCTGAAAGATGATAAAACCTATCCAAGCATCTGCGTACAAAACGAATACTTTCCCAGGGTATTCAAAACGCGTAAAATCATCCGCAATGGTTCGAATTATTATGGACCATATAGCCACCTTCCAAGCATGTACGCATTGCTCGATCTAATCAAACATCTATACCCTTTACGCACCTGCAATCTAAACTTATCACCCGAAAATATTCGCAATGGTAAGTTCAATGTTTGCTTAGAGTATCATATCAAGAATTGTGCCGGACCATGTATTGGAAAGCAAAATCATGAGGAATACTTGAAGAATATCGAGGAAATCAAGGAAATCCTAAAAGGGAACACACAAGATTTAAGCAGGAAACTATACAAAGAGATGCAGGAACATGCTGATAATCTGCGATTTGAAGAAGCACAGAAGACAAAAGAGCGATATCTGTTGTTAGAGAATTATCGTAGCAAGTCGGAGGTGGTTAGTAACATTCTGCATAACATTGATGTATTTAGTATTGAGGAGGATTTGGACAAATCATCTGCGTTCATCAATTATCTTCATATTACAAACGGCGCTATAAATCAAGCATTTACATTCGAATACAAGAAAAAGTTGGACGAGACTAAAGAAGAATTGCTTGAACTGGGTATTGTTGAAATGCGAGAAAGATACAAAAGCCATTCGCAAGAGATAATCGTACCTTTCGAAATGAAGATGGAACT
>JAFYML010000390.1 GCA_017556595.1 Bacteroides sp. | reverse complement strand
TATGATGATGAAAACGGCAAATGGTGCAATCGTCCGATATTTATGAAACTTGAACTAATTCAAATGGACTAAATACACAACCTGAATCTTCCGGAAATCGGTTCAAAAACAGATAGTCATCAGGGTACACAAGTTCGAGAGGGCTTCTCTTTTTTTTGTTTTAAAAATGATAAACAATTGAAAATCGCTTTATGATAAAATCGATATTAATCGTTGGTTGCGGAAGTTTTGTTGGGGGTGCGTTGAGATACCTTATTTCTATGCTGATGAAAAACGAATGTGCATCATCATTTCCTGTAGGAACGCTTGTTGTAAATATTTTAGGGTGTTTCCTTATTGGGATAATCTATGGCCTTTTTGTTCGTTATAGCACTACTTCGCATATGTTATGCCTTCTGCTCACAACCGGTTTTTGCGGTGGCTTCACTACATTTTCCACTTTTGCTAATGAGAGCTTGCAAATGCTTCAAGCAGGGAATGTTGGCGGTTTTGTTGGCTATGTTGCGGCAAGTCTAGTATTAGGCATACTCTTGGTTTTGTTTGGTTATTATCTCGTCAAATGAATATCGTATCATTAATTATATGCTATCTCGTTGCTATAAACATTGTTGCTTTTTTTGTATATGGCATTGACAAGTTGAAGGCGAAGAGAAACAAGTGGCGTATTCCAGAATCGACATTACTTTTGCTGGCTGTTATTGGTGGAAGTATCGGGGCATTACTTGGCATGAAAGTATGGCATCATAAAACCATGCACAAGAAGTTTACATATGGCGTTCCGCTTATTATAGTTATTCAAATATTATTTCTAAACTATTTGTTCTTTACGTCTGAAGTATTTGTTCGGTAGCCGTGAAGTGTTTGTTGTTCACACGCACCGTATTAACATGGTGGAATTGCGTTCTTTTCTGTTTATTTTCTTGTTCGTTTCGTCTTTTTTTATTTCTTTTGCCTTTTGAAACCTAATATAATCTGACGTTATGAAAAGACATTTCTTTTTACTCCTCATACTTCTCTTATCGTTCACATCGGTACGGGCTGAAGATTTTATGTTCAAGCACCTTGAAGTGAAAGATGGGTTGCCAAACAACAGCATTATCGCCATCATAAAAGATTCGAAAGGATTCATGTGGTATGGCACTGCATCGGGATTGACACGCTACGATGGTCATAACTTTTATACTTTCCGTAATCAAAAGAACGATACCCTTTCCATTCCTGATAATTATGTAGATTTCATTATAGAGGACAAAGATGAAAATCTGTGGATGCGTGCAGGTGGAGAACTCGTGCTATACGATTTGCAGATGGAACGATTTGTGCGCAATCCAGATACGTATTACAAAAAAGCTGGCATCCCCGACAAACCACACTATGTGTATGTAGATAGTGAAGGCGATTATTGGTTTTACCAAAATTGGAATGGTTGCTACTATTATCACAGAAAGAGTGGCGAAGCACAACATTTGCTGGTAGCAGAAGATGCATTGCCAAGCGGACAACTCCGGGCAATGACCGAGCATGGCGATGAGATGATTTTGTTGTTCGAGAATGGCGAAATGTATGGCATCGATAAATATACCATGCATATCAGTTGGAAGGAGCGCTTCTTGGCCGATAGACTTACGAATAATGCTGTCGAAGAGTTTGCTATGTTTAAAGATGCGGAAGATTATTTGTGGATATATTCTGCAGGAGGCGTTTGGGTGTACGATTTAGCCAACAAAGCTTGGTTGCACGATTGGAATAAACGATTGGCCAAACGGAATGCTATCGTAAAAACCATTGCACAAGATAGCAAAGGACGCATTTGGATAGGAAAAGACCAAGACGGTATTGATGTGTGGGATAAGCATACGGCTACGTTCGTTGTTGTAGCGCAAGACGAAGAACGCGACAATGAACGAGGTTTGCAAAACAACACTATCAATGTGCTCTATGCCGACAATAGCGATATGATGTGGGTGGGTACTCACAAAAAGGGTGTATCCTACTATCACGAAAGTATCTATAAATTCGGTATCGAATTGTTGGGCGATGTGAATAGCATTGAAGAGGCCAAGGATGGTTGTTTATGGTTGGGTACAAATGGTTTGGGATTGATTCATTGGAATCCCAAAACGGGCGAGAAACGCATTTATGCACATCGTGGCCAGCAGTCGATAACCTCGGATATCGTTGTATCGCTATTGCGTGCAAGCGATGGAAAGCTATGGATAGGTACCTATAGAGGCGGGTTGAATTGCTTTGATGGAGTGAACTTCCGTCACTATAAACACCAACCCGACAATCCCAATTCGATAGCCAACAATAATGTATGGAGCTTGGCCGAAGATGCCGACGGAAACATTTGGATAGGAACTTTGGGTGGCGGTTTGCAATGTTTAAATCCGAAGACCGGCCGTTTTACTACCTATAACACACAAAACAGCACACTACATTCCGATTATATCGCTTCCATCTGTTATTCGAAGAAGGGTGTGATTGTGATAGGTACGGCTTCGGAAGGGGTGAGCATCTTTAATTTGCACAACAAAACCTTCTACAACCTTCAAGATGAGGAGATGGGTGGTACCATGCTATCCAACCAAAATATTAACCAAGTGTACGAAGACCATCGTGGATTGATTTGGATTGCTACACGCGATGGCTTGAATATGTACGACTTTGAGAAGAAACAACTCAGGCAAATCTATTCATCGATGGCCGCCGAACGATTTATTTCAGGTCTAGTGGAAGATGAGAATGGAAATATGTGGGTAACTACCGCAAGGAGTGTAACCAACATTATGCTAACCCAACCGGATAAAAACGAAGAGTATACTTTTCAATATGTGACATACGACGAGAAGGATGGCTTGCAAAGTAGTGCATTCAATCATCGTGCTATAAAACGATTAGGCACAGGCGAGATTGTAATGGGCGGATTGTATGGCATCAACTTGTTCCATCCCGATATGATAGGCTATAACAAAAGGGGGCCAAAGGTAATGTTTACCGATTTCCGATTGTTCAATCAACGCATAAATGTAGGTGCTGTGTACGATGGTCATGTGGTGTTGAATAAGGATGTGAATAGCGTGGATAAAGTACGATTGAATTACAAGCAGAACATCTTTGGTGTGAATTTTGCATCGGATTGCTACATGCTACCCGATAGGATTAAGTATGTGTATAAACTCGAAGGATTTAGCGACACATGGATGACGCTTTCTGGCGGACAAGCGCGAGTGACATATACTAATCTATCGCCTGGCAACTACGAATTGGTGGTAAAGGCCATCAATAGCGACGATGTAGCCGGAACAGAGATTAGCCGATTGAAGATAGAGATTCGTCCGCCTTTCTGGAAAACAACATGGGCATACTGCCTCTATGCGCTATGTGGCATACTGCTGTTATATCTTGGTGTGTGGATGGTAAAATTACGCGAGCAGAATCGTTATAAAATTCGCCAGTTGCAAGAGGATGTGAAGAAACAGGAGAATGAAGCACAGATGAAATTCCGACTCTTTACCGATGTAAGCAACGAACTTCGCACACCGCTAACGCTAATCATTGCACCATTGGAGGGTATGATACGTACGGCTGTTGGAAAACAACACGAACAGTTAGGAATGATTCATCGCAATGCAATGAGTTTGCTGAACTTGATAAATCAGTTGCCCGACTTTAGCAATGAAGATTCGGAAAACGAGCCAACCGATAAGCAAACATCAAAGGAAACCATAGAAACCGCTAGTAAGCAGCTATTTGAAGAACTGATGCCAGCGAATAAAGTTGCAGAAACCATGGTTACCAATGAGGAGGAAGACGTTACAGATGAAGAGGCGGCCGAGGAATTGGATAAAGCCAAGAAGAACAAACCATTGGCATTGGTAGTGGACGATAATGAGGATATCCTATCCTTCTTACAAGATAGTTTGTCGCTTTACTTCCGTGTAAAAACGGCAAAGAATGGATACGAAGCATGGCGCATGATGCCGAATTTGTTGCCAGACATTGTGGTGAGCGATGTGGCGATGCCCGAAATGGATGGTAATGAGTTATGCCGTTGGATAAAATGTGATAGTCGCACGGAACATATCCCTGTCATTTTGCTTACGGCAAAGAATGTGGGAGAAAAAACGGAAGAGAGTCATCCTAGTGGTGCGGATGTTTATATGGCAAAACCATTCAACGTAGAGGTGTTGGTATTGCGAATGCGTAAGTTGTTGGATTCATCTGCTCGGAAGCTTGAAAATAGATTTACCCAATCGGACGCTAACGATACGAAGATTACGTCGATGGACGAGCAGTTGGTAGTAGCCGCTTGGAAATATGTGGAAGAGAATATGGCGCGTACCGATTTGTCGGTGGAAGAATTGAGCCAATCACTAGATATGGACCGAGTGGTTTTATACAAGAAACTATTGCAAATAACCGGCAAGACACCTGTCGAGTTTATACGTATTATTCGTTTAAAACATGCGGCACAAATGTTGCGCGAAAGCGATAGAAACGTAACCGAAGTGGCCTATCTGTCGGGATTCAATAACCCCAAATATTTCATTAATTATTTCAAGGAGGAGTTTGGAGTTTCTCCTTCGGTGTATCAATCTTCAAAAAATTAAAATTAAAAAATATAAATCATGAAATTCTATCGTAAAAATTCAGCACTCATCATGCTTTGCATCTTTATGCTATCGTGTAGTAATAATGGCTATAAGGTTACAAAGGATGGTGTTATAGTAGATGTTGCAACAATGCAAGATGCAGGCGCCAAGAAGGTGAGAATAGAAGTAATGGGCGAGAAGTTGATGCATGTATCGGCCACACCTGAAAAGAAATTTGCCGATACCAAGAGCTTGGTTATTGTTCCTAGGGGAGAAAAGACACCTTTCCAAGTAGAAGACCTAGGCGAAACCGTAGCGGTAAAAACATCGGCGCTGACAGCTACCGTGAACAAAGCTACCGGACAAGTGATTTTTATCGATGCTACCGGCAAGCAACTATTGGCCGAAGAGGAGGGTGGACGTACTTTCCAACCATTCGAAGCCGATGGTAAGCAAGCATATAGTGTGCGACAAATATTCCAATCGGCGGGCGATGACGAAGCTCTCTATGGATTGGGTCAGCATCAAGCCGATGAGTTTAACTATAAAGGAAAGAACGAAGAGTTGTTCCAATACAACACAAAGGTAAGTATACCTTTCGTCGTGTCAAACACGCGATATGGTATTCTGTGGGATAGCTACTCGTTGCTTCGCTTTGGCAATCCTGACGATTATGCTCAGTTGGGCGAAGTGTTCAATCTGTATGACAAAGAAGGAAAAGAGGGCGCTTTGACTGGTACTTACACTCCAGCCCGAGGTGGTAAAGAGGATGTATTAGTTCGTCGTGAAGAGGCTATTTATTTCGAACACTTGATTCGTGGCGATTTGAATCATGTAGTAAATCTGCCTCAAGATTTCCCATTCCAAGGTTCGAAGGTGGTATATGAGGGAGAAATAGAACCCAAAGCGGGCGGACTACATCGTTTCATCCTATACTATGCGGGCTACATGACGGTGACTATCGATGGCAACGAAGTGGTGCCCGAACGTTGGCGTACAGCTTGGAATCCTAATAGCTATAAGTTTGCTGTGGATATGGAAGGCGACAAGCGAGTACCTATCAAGATAGAATGGAAACCAGATGGTGGCGTGTCATATTGCGGCTTGCGTGCGTATGCTCCGGTGGATGAAATGGAACAACAAAAGATGTCGTGGTGGGGCGAAATGCAAGAACAAGAAGATTATTACTTTATCCATGGCGAAGATATGGACGAGATTATCAGTGGCTATCGCACGCTGACTGGTAAGGCGCAAGTAATGCCTAAGTGGGCAATGGGCTATTGGCAAAGTCGCGAAAAGTATAACACACGCGAAGAGGTGCTTTCTACACTGAAGGGCTTCCGCGACCGTCAGATTCCTATCGACAATATCGTTATCGACTGGTTGCATTGGGAACAAGATTCATGGGGTAGCCATGAGTTCGATTTGGCGCGTTTCCCCGATCCTAAGGGTATGGTAGATAGCATTCATGCCATGAACGGACGCGTAATGATTTCCGTATG